>JAKCAB010000863.1 GCA_021839785.1 bacterium
GTCGAACCCCAACTGCCAGTTCGAAGCGAACTTCATCCCGGTCCGCACGCTCGGCGCCTACGTGCGCAATCCGCGGGCCTACTCGCCGCAGGCGGCTTACCGCGAAGCGTTGGCCGCGTGGCTGCCGACCTTCGGGAGCCGTGGACGGAGTCCTGCGCTGACGCTGCCGGACCTTCAACTCGCCGCGGACATCTTTTATCTGCCGACCGAGTTCGGGGAGTTGGCGGAACGTTACCTTGCGGATCTCCAAGTGATTCTGCACACGCCACCGAACGGCTGGGGCGAAGTGGCGGTCCGCTTCGAGCAAACCACCCGCCAGATCGCGGAGGTTTATGACAAGGCGACGGAACTGGCGAATCGAGATCTGCTCTACGCGTTGTACCCACACTTTTGGGAGATCAAGGAGACGGCTGGTTTGCTGGGGGCCTGGGCCAAGTGGCGTCGCGATCGTCCCACGGCCACCGAGCCTTTTACTTCCAAGGATTTCCGACCCAAGATTTGGCGCGGCGGCTTCACGGCAACGATTGATCGGTGGTTGTCGATGGACGGTAGGGGTCGGTTCACACTTTCATCTTGATGTGGCTTGCTCTGGCGCGGCCACTGAGTCGCGGAGGCACAGAGATCCGGGCCTTCCGGCTTTCCTGAGTTCCTCATTCAACTCCGAGCCTCGGTGCCTCCGTGGCTCAAATGGCCGGGCTCGACACGCTCTGTCCCGCCAAAGCAAATCGGCGCCGACCGGAAGCCGTGCCCGGAAACCACATTGAATTGCCGTCAGGCTTTGGCAGGATCGCCGCACCATGCGCCGGCTCAGCATCATCCTGCTGGTTCTTGTCCTGGGAGGCCTTGTCTTCTGGCTGTTCGCTCGACCAGTGCGGAATCCAGACATCTTCATCGGCCCGGCCACCACGCGCCCGTTGATGGCGGCCGGTGCCGAACATGCGGTGTTCGTGGCACCGGATGGCACGGTGTGGGCTTGGGGAGCGGATGCGCCCAATGGCTGGACGGAACCGAAGCTGCCGGCGGATCCGCGCCCTTGGAAGCTGAGTGACGAGCGCGGTTGGCAGGCGATCGCGACGGGATACGGCTTCACCGTCGGGCTCAAAACCAACGGCACGCTTTGGTTGTGGGGTTCCCCTATGGCGGCGCCAAGGATCACGCCCCGAACACCCACGGTGCCGCGCCAAGTGGATGAAGCCACTAACTGGGCGAGCGTTGCCGCTTGCGGACAGTCCTTGTTCGCCCTCAAAACCGACGGGACGATGTGGACTTGCAACATCAACCTCGCCAACCAACAAGGTGCGGGCGCGAACTTCTTCCTCCATCGCGCTGGCTCGGACGAGGCGACGAACTGGGTCAAGGTCGCTTGCGGAAGTTTACATGCCGTAGGTTTGCGCAGCGACGGCACCCTTTGGGTCTGGGGAGCACGCGATCCTTTGGACGGATCAGGCGGCACGCCAACGCAGATCGGTCTCGAAACCAACTGGGCGGACATCGCCTGCGCCGAATTCTTATTGGTGGCCAGACAAGTCAATGGTCGCTGCTGGGCTTGGAGAGACAAATCTAGCGCCGTATCAAATTTGCCATTGAGCGCTGTCCCCTCCCCGTTTTCGACGTCTAGGTGGGATTGGGCAGCGGGAGGCGATACTCACTTGCTCTTGCTCAGCAGAGACGGGCAACTCCGCGCGTGGGGCGACGACTTTCAGGGAGAATTGGGCCTCACCACATCCGGCCGGCCATCGAAGACATTGAACGTCGCGGACCCGCCAGGATTGGTTGGTGGTCGCTCCGACTGGATGGCTGTCGCCGCGACTGGCAACATGAGTTGCGGCCTTACTTCCGACGGCCAGGTGTGGGCATGGGGTGCTCGTCTTGACCGAACCCGTGTTGGGCTCTCGCCAGTCGGGACGATGCGCGCTCTGTTTTCGGGGACCACAGGCCGCGGTTCCAAGTTGCGTTTCCGGGTTGACTCTGCTTCCACTTCGGCGCCGGAGCCGCTCTTTCGTTTCGTGTGCGCGACCAACGGCGCTGCCAGGGCACAACACAACTGACGACCGCCCCGCGCTCCCAACGTGACGGCACCCTTCCGGCTAAGCCGGCCGCGGTTCCCAGCTTGGTCCGCAGTTCCGCACCGGAATCCGCTTGGCGGCCGCCAGCGATTGGAGGACAAAGGGCGCGCCGCCCATGACCTCCCTGAGCATCGTCGATCGGGAACTGCGCGTCCGCGCGCGGCAGCGGCTCACCGCGTGGTTGCGCGTGGGTGTGGCCGGCGCGGCGGTGCTGGCGACGCTGATGTGGCTCCCGTATGCCTCGAACGCTGGGCCGGCAGAGGTCGGCCGCGTCGTTTTCAGCGTGCTCACCTGGCTGTGCTTCGCCTTCTGCCTGTTCGAGGGCGCCCGGCAAACCGCCGACACGATCAGCGCCGAAAAGCGCGAAGGCACGCTCGGTCTGCTGTTCCTGACCGACCTGGGCGGGCTGGACGTGGTGCTCGGCAAACTGGTCGCCGCCTCGGTGCACTCGTTTTACGGTCTGCTGGCGGTGTTTCCCGTTCTGGGCATCACGCTCGCTTTGGGCGGCGTGACCGCGGGGGAATTCTGGCGCACGCAGCTCGCGCTCCTCACCACCTTGTTTCTCGCGGCGGCGGGCGGGCTTTGGATGAGCGCGCGCAGCCACGACGAATTGCGCGCCGTGCTGGCGGTCGTGGGTTTGATGCTCGGCCTGGTGCTCGTGCCGCTCGCCTACGACGCGCTGGCGGGTTTGAAGGCGTTGCCGTCGCTCAGTCCGGCGGCTGGCGTCTGGCTGGCCGGCGACGCGGCGTATCGCGCCACGGCGCACCGATTTTGGACCACGCAAGCCGCGCTGGCCGGGCTGGGCATATTGTTTGTGGTGTCGGCTGGACGCGAAACCGCGCGGTCGTGGCGCGAACCCGCGGTTCCGCCGACCAGGCGCAAAAAATCCAAGACCAAAGAGGGCTGGAACTACCGGATTTCGCCGCGGCTGCACGCGCGGCTTGCTCCGAGCCTGCCGAACATCAGCCCAGTCGCCTGGCTGGCCGCTTCGCAACGCGGACAGACACCCTTGATTTGGCTGGCCCTGATGCTGCCGGCGCTCAACTTGGTGGGGGTTCAATTCCTTATCCGCCTTTTCAGTTCAAGCATGCAGACCGCGGGCATGCTGTGGTTTGTGAACATCGGTCTGGGGGTTCTGAGTGTGGCGTTGCTGACCCTGGTTGCGGCGCGACCGCTCCTGGAAAGCCGTCGGTCGGGGGCGCTGGAGTTGTTGTTGTGCACGCCCGTGACCGGCGAACAAATCGTCCGCGGGCACTGGGCGCATCTGTGGGCCAGACTGCGCTTGCCGCTGGCGTTAACCGTCGTATTACCTTTGGCCCTTTATTCGTGGATGTACATCGGTCGCGGCGGCCTGGCAAATTGGCGATATTTGCTGTGGGGTTACTTGCCGATTCTAGCAGACCGAGTCGTCCAGGTCATTGCCGTTTGCTGGTTGGGCTTCTGGCTGGGGCTGACGGCAAAGACTCCAAGATCTGTGGTCGGCCGTACGCTTCTGTTGGCGATGTTCGTGCCTTTGTTGGGGGAAAATGTCACCCGGGCCGTTATGATCCGTTGGCTGCCGCGGCTGTCTTTTAATGCCCCTTGGTGGCAATGGCTCGCCTGGACGGCTGGTTCCGAGTTCAACCTCGCCTGGTACGTCGTGCTCATTGCATGGTCGCGGCGGCGGCTTTTCCTGCGCTTCCGGGAAACCGTTGCCGGCGAACTGCTGAGCCGTCCTCGTTTCCTCGCCTGGCCGCGGAAGACCTCGCTTGCACGGCCGGTCTCGGCTTAACTTCCGCCCGTGGCCGACACGCTGGTCGTCAACGAAATCTACCTGAGCCTGCAAGGCGAAAGCACCTTTGCCGGCCTGCCGTGTGTCTTCGTGCGCCTCACCGCCTGCAACCTGCGCTGTTCGTACTGCGACACCGCCTACGCCTTCACCGAAGGCCGACGGCAACCGCTGAGCGAGGTCTTGGCCGAAGTCCGGCGGCTGGCGGCGCCGTTTGCGAACCGGTGGGGCGAGACTCCGTCGAGCCAGGCTCAGCACGCGGCCCACGATAAAGGCAGGGCTCGAGAGGACTCTCGCCCCACCGTCGAGTCCCGCGCTGGTGAGGCGACGCTCCGCGGAGCCCAGCAATCCCCGGTGGGGAGTCAGGGCTCGACCGAGTCCCGCCCCACCACCAAAGCGCTCACGTTCGAGACCCGAGACCCGAAATCCGAGACCCGAATCTCCTGCCGCCTGCCGCTGATCGAGTTGACCGGTGGCGAACCGCTGCTTCAGCCGGCGGCGCTGCCGTTGATGAAGGCGCTTTGTGACGTCGGCTTCACCGTGCTGCTCGAGACCAGCGGCGCGCTGGACATCGCGCCGGTGGACCCGCGCGTGCGCCGGATCATGGATTTGAAATGCCCAAGCAGTGGCGAGGTCGGGCGCAACCGCTGGGAGAACCTTCGTCACCTCCAGGCCACCGACGAGGTCAAGTTCGTGATCGGCACGGTCGAGGACTACGATTGGGCGAAACGCGTGATCGCGGAACACGGTTTGGCCGCGGTCTGCCCGCTGCTCTTTTCCTGGGTGGCGCCGCTGGTGCCGCACCAACAGGACAAGTCGCTCAAGGCCGTGCCGCCAGGCCAGACGCCGCTCAGCCGCCGCGAACTGGCGGAGCGGATCATTGCCGACGCGTTGCCGGTGCGGTTCCAGGTCCAGATGCACAAGGCGATCTGGCCGCCGGAACAACGCGGCGTTTGAAAGCCAGGCCCGATGCAGCGCACCGCGGAAATTCTAAGTCGGCTGGCCCGCTACGAGTCACGCAACGTCACGTTCGTCGAGGCCGACGGTTCGTGGCCGATCGTGTGGGCGCGCGCGCGCGGTTGCCACGTCTGGGACGCCGAAGGCCGGCGCTATCTCGACCTCACGGCGGCGTTCGGCGTGGCGGCGGCGGGCCATGCGAACCCGCGGGTCGTCCGGGCCGGCCAGTGCCAGATGGCCACGTTGCTGCACGCGATGGGCGACGTGCACCCGCACGCGTTGAAGGCGGAGCTGGCGCGGGAGCTGAGCCGGATCACGTTCGAGCGGTGGACCGGCCGAGATTCGAAGTCCGAAGTCCGAAAGCCGAAGTCCGGCAAAGTCATTTTTGGCAACTCCGGCTTTGAAGCGGTCGAAGCCGCGCTCAAAACGGCGATGCTCGCCACCGGCAAACCGGGCGTGATCGCGTTCGAGGGCGCCTACCACGGCCTCGGCTACGGCGCGTTGAACGCGACGCATCGCGACCACTTTCGCTCGCCGTTTCGGCGGCAGCTCCGCGAGTTCGCCACCTTCGCGCCGTTTCCGGCGAGCGGTTCCGAACTGCCGCGGGTCGAGGCGGCGTTGCGTCGCGCCTTCCGCCGCGGCGAGATTGGCGCCGTGCTGGTCGAGCCGATCCAGGCGCGCGGCGGCATCAACCTTCCCCCGCCGGAGTTCCTGCCGGCGCTGCGGCGCCTTTGCGACGCGCACGGCGCCCTGCTCGTCCTCGACGAGATCTACACCGGCTTTGGCCGGACCGGGCGCTGGTTCGCCTGCGAACATCACGGCGTGGTGCCGGACTTGATCTGTCTGGGCAAGGCGCTCACCGGCGGTTTCCCGCTCTCGGCCTGCGTGGGCCGCGCGGACTTGATGGACGCCGCCTGGCCGAAGTCCACCGGCGAGGCGATTCACACCAGCACGTTTCTCGGCCACCCGGTCGGCTGCGCGATGGCGTTGGCGCAAATCGCGGAGTTGCAACGTCGCAAGCTGCCCGAACGGAGCGCCGCGTTGGGCGACCCGTTTCGCCAATTGCTGGAGTCCGTAGCCGCCGATGTTAATCGGCGCACGCTTTCTGCCCGGAAGTCAGCGCGGACTCACGTCCGCGGCTACGAGGCAGCGGCCCGCGGTCTCGGCTTGATTGCCGGCCTCGAGCTTCGCCGCGCGGACGGTTCGCCGGCCACGGCGGAGGCGCTGCGCGTCATCGAGGCGATGCTTTGCCGCGGCTTCATTCTGTTGCCCGAAGGCGAGCACGCGAACGTGCTCAGTTTCACGCCGCCGTTGACGATTGCGGAGCGCGACTTGCGGCGGACCGTGGCCGCGCTCGGCGAAGTCTTGGAGGAACTCGTCACCGCATGAAGCTCTCCGAAATGCGCCAGTTGTTGGCCGCCCGCGGCATCCTGCTCACCAAGTCGCTCGGGCAAAATTTCCTCCACGACGCGAACCAGCTCCGCCGCATCGTGGATCTCGCCGAGTTGTCGCCCGGCGACCGCGTGCTCGAAATCGGTCCCGGCCTGGGGCCACTCACCGGCGAACTGCTCGCCCGGGGCGCGGAAGTGCTGGCGATCGAGAAGGACGCGCGGTTGGTTGAGTTGCTCCAAGAGCGTTTTCAAGCGAAGGCGGTTTCGCGCCTCGCCGCCGCCGACACGGCCGCCAACGATCCCGCAACCGCAAGCCCGGCAAACGAGGCTGGCCCCGCCAAGCCCCGCCTGCGTTTGCTCCACGCCGACGCCCTCGAAGTTTTCCGCGACGAGCCGCGCGACTGGTCCGGCTGGAAGCTGGTGGCGAACATGCCGTACTCCGTCGCTTCGCCGATCCTCGTCGAACTGGCGCGGACCGAGCGCGGGCCGGCGCGCGTCGTGGTCACGCTCCAACTCGAAGTGCTGCGCCGGCTCCTGGCCGGGCCGGGCGATGGCGACTATGGCGTGCTGACCTTGCTGGTGCGGCTGGGCTACGCGCCGGACGAGTGGTTCAAGATTCCGCCCGACTGCTTTTTTCCCGCGCCGGATGTCGATTCCGCCTGCGTCTGCCTGTCGCGGCACCCGCGCCCCTTGCTGCCGGCCGGACAACGCCGGGCGTTCGCGCGGTTGGTCAAACTCGCTTTCAGCCAACGGCGCAAAAAGATGTTCAAGCTGCTCAAAACCGCGTGGCCGGCCAGCCAGCTTGAAACTGCCTTCGCCGCGCTCGGTCTGGACCCATTGGTTCGCGCCGAAAAACTAAGCCTCGATCAGTTTCTGCGACTGACGACGCAATTGACCCAGTCAACTTCCGCGGCAACCGTGGCCGCCCCCCGCTCCCTGCCTGAAGAACTCTTCGATGTCGTGAACAAGCACGACGAAGTCATCGGCCAGCGCCCGCGCAGCGAGGTGCATCGCCTGGGCCTGAAGCACCGCGCCGTGCACGTGCTGATCTTCAATCGCCGCGGCGAGTTGTTCCTCCAAAAGCGTTCGCCGGCGAAGGACTGCTTCCCCGGCACCTGGGATTCCTCGGCGTCCGGCCACCTGGCGCCGGGCGAAAGCTACGAGGCCTGTGCCTGGCGCGAGGTCGAGGAAGAATTGGGCTGGCGTTTGGAGCGACCGCCGGAGCGGCTGTTCAAGCTCGAGGCGTGCCCGGAAACCGGCCAGGAATTCGTCTGGGTGTACCGCGCGCAAGCCGAAGGTCCGTTCACGCTGCAACCCGAGGAAATCTCGGAAGGCGGCTGGTTCACGCCGGAGCACATCACCCGCTGGCTCGCCGAGCGGCCGCAGGATTTCGCCGGCTCGGTGCCGGTGATCTGGCAAAAGCTCCAGAGCGTGGGCAAAGCCGGCTTTGCGGATTCGGCCGCGGCCTGAGCCGTGCGATGCGTAATCGCGGGTTTGAAATGCAATCGGCAGATCTCCACCTTTCCTTCGTGAAGAGTACGGTTCGTCCAAAGGCTTCGAAGGTCCGGCGCACCGCGGCGATTTTCCGCCGGCTACGGGGTGCGCGGGGACTGGACGATGACGAACTGTGGCAGCACGCCTTGTTTTTCGCCAAATCCCCGGAGGAACGATGCCGGATCGCGCTTCAGACTGCCCGCTTGGCGATTTCCTCAAAGCGCTCCGCGAGGCGGGCATCCGCTGCATCCTGATCGGCTCCATGGCGGCTATTCGGCAGGGCGCGCCGCTGATGACCTCGATTACGATTTCTGGGTTCGGCTGCCCGAGCGGGAATACGTTCGGCTTCTCGCGTTCGTCCAAAAGCAGGGTGGTTCCATTCTCGCGCGGACGCTTTACGAACTCCGGGACGGCACCCAGGTAAATGCGATCTTCAGGCCGGATGGGCTGCGTAGCTTCGACATAGAATTCACCGGGTGCCGAAACGGACGCGTGGCCGGTCAGACCGTTCGAGTGCTGCCACTGGCACGCGTCATCGCGAGCAAGAAGGCAGCGGGGCGGACGAAAGACTTGGCGGTGTTGCCTATTCTCAGACGGACGCTGCGCCTAGCGAAACGCCTCGCCGCGCCGGGTGTTTCGAAAGCAACTCCGAGGGTCTAATCGGTGGTGGCTAGTGGCCTCGCCGCCCCGTCGGGTTGGAGTTCACCCACCAGATCGAAGACGTCCCGCTGCGCGCAATAGGCCACATCGTCGCGCAACTCAGGCTGTGCCAGCAGGCGGCGGCCGTTGCGTCCCAGCCGGAACGCGGCGGGCAGATCGTCCGCGAACGCACGGTAAAGATGGCGCGCGATCGGCGCCGAGTCCGCGACTTGTCCGTCGGCGTACAGCGGCCAGAGGGCGTCCACCAGCGCGCCCGCGGCCAGCGTGTCTTCGAAGGCGGCCTGTTCCCGCGTGCCGCTGCAGACCAGGATCAATTGCGCCGGCCGTTGCCGCTCGATGGCCCGCACCACCGCGCCGAGGTTCACGAACCCGCCCACCAGGATGCGCAGCGCCCCGGCACAGGCGCCGAGCGCGCGGGTGCCGTTGGTGGTGGTCATGGCGAGGCTGCGGCCGCGCACGCGCTCCGGCGTGAATTCGCGCGGCGAGTTGCCCAGATCGAAGTCCACGCCGCCGGTCAGGTCGGCGCGGATGCGCAGGCCGTTGCGCTCGCCGGCGAGCAAAATGTCCGGCTGCTCGCGCCGCAAAGCCAACGCCGCGGGGATGTCAGCGAGCGGGACGATCTCTCTCGCGCCGTGGGCCAGGGCCGCAGTCATGGAACTGGTCGCGCGCAGCACGTCGAACACCACGCAAACCGCGCCGCTCAAATCGCGCCGCGCCAGGGCGTCGAATTCCGCGGGCGCGAAAGTCACTTCCAACGACACACTCATGCGGGCGAAGACAGTGCCGACCGGCAGCTTCCCCGCAAACCCCAAATCGCCGAGGCGCGCTACGGCTTGAACTCAACCCCGGCGAAACCGTAGCCGGCGGCGAAGTCCTGCCACGGCGCGACGATGCGCACCCGCCGGCGCGTGAACGGGTCCGTGTAGGCCAGGGCGACCGAGCGAAGCGCCATCGTGGGCGGGCGATTGGCGGCTGGCGGGGCGCCTTTGCGAGCAGGCGGGCCGCTGGATGGCGGGCGCGGGCGAGGCGGCGCTTCGAGCAGGTTCGACCGATTCGGAGCGCCGTAGGCGGTGTCGCCCAAAACGGGATGGCCAGCGGCGGCGAGGTGGACGCGGATTTGGTGCGTGCGCCCGGTCAATGGCCGGGCTTCGAGCAAGGTCAGTTCGCCGCGTTTCGGGTCGAGCCGGGTCGCGATCACGCGGAAGTGCGTTTCGGCGGGCTTGCCGCCGCGAGGGTCCACGCGAGCGGTGTCGGGTCGATCGGGGTCGCTCGCCAGCGGCAGGCGGCACATCCAGGCGGGTTCGGCAGGCCGGCCGCGAACGACGGCGAGGTAGCGCTTCTCGACTCCGCGCGCTTCGAAGACCTCGCTCAGGGCGCGGAGCGCACCAGCGCTTTTTGCCATTAACAGCACGCCGCTGGTTTCGGCGTCGAGGCGGTGCACGTAACGGAGAAACTTGAGATTGCGCGCGCGCGCCCAAAACGCGCGCGTGAAAAGGTCGGACTCGATGGCCGCCTGGAGATTGCGGCTGGTCTGCCGCCAGTGCGCGGGCACCAGCAGCCAGCCGGTGGGCTTGTCGATCGCCAGCACCGCGCGGTCCTCGTACAAAATCGGGATGCGCGTGCCGTCGCCGAGTTCGATGTAATTTGGTTTGGCCACAAAAAGCGACGCCCAGTGCCGGCTTGCCGCGCCGCGGTTTCACGCGGTTCCAGAATTCCAGAACGAGCATCTCGGCGAGACGATCTTGCGCGGGGGCCGGCCGGCGCGGCAAGCCACGAACCAGGCCGGTGCCCTGCGGGCGCAAGCCAAGCCGCGGACTTGCGCGGTCCGGGACCGACTCCTAGCCTGCATGAAATTTATGAACGCTGAAGTCTCTTGGGGCGATGGCTGGTTGCACGGCGAGTCAGTTTGTTGGGTCGCCGCCGCGCTTTTGTTGCTGGGAACACTGGTGTGCGGCCACGGCCAGGCGGGCGAGGCGCCCGCGCCGCAGCGCATCCGCTACGAAGGCTGGCCCGGCTCTTATTTGTTGAGCAACGGCCAGGTGGAGGCGGTGGTCGCGCCGCTCGTCGGGCGCGTGATGCAGTTCCGGTTCGTGGGCGAGGAAACGCCGTTTTGGGAGGACACCGCCCTGTATGGGAAGCCGCCCGAGCCGGACTCGAAAGACTGGGTCAACTTCGGTGGCGACAAGACCTGGCCGGCGCCGCAGGCCGACTGGGGCAAGGTCGCGAAGCGCGCGTGGCCGCCGCCGCGGGCGTTCGATTCGATGCCGGTCATGGTCAAAGTGGAAGGGCGCGGCCTGGTGCTCCGTTCGATCATCGATCCGCATTACGGCATCCGCACCGAGCGACACATCGAGCTCGATCCCGACCGGCCGGTGATGCGCATCCGCACGATTTATCACAAGGTCGCGGGCGATCCGGTGACGGTGGCGGTGTGGGTGATCACGCAGTTGAAGGACCCGGTCGCGGTCTTTCTGCCCGTGCCGAAAAACTCGCCGTTCGCGAAAGGCTACACCAATCAATCCGCCGGCACGCCGCTGGACTTGAAGGTGCAGGATGGGTTGGTGTCGCTCCGGCGAAAGACCGACAGCGGCGAGAAGATCGGCAACGACGCCGGCGCGCTGCTGTGGGTGGGCGAGCGCCAGATGTTGTCGATCGAGTCGCCGCGCGAGGCGAGCGGCGAGTTCCCGGACGGCGGCGCCAGCGCCGAGGTTTGGACCAACGGCGATCCTCAGAAGTACGTGGAATTGGAAACGCTGGGGCCGTTGCAGACACTCCACGTCGGCGACCAGATCGAGCGCACGAACACGTACACCTTGTTGAAACGGACCGGCGCCAGCCCGGAAGTGGAGGCGCGCAAAGTCCTGCTGGGCGGGAAGTGAGGTTCAGCCCAGCGGGGCCACGTAGTTTTCGTCCGCGGGCAATTCGCGCACGATCATTTCCACGGTGCGTTCGAGCGCGCCGGTGCTGGCCTTGACCACGCGCTGGGCGTTCCGGCCAAGCGTCGCGCGCCGCTCAGGATCGGCCAGCAAGGCGGCGATCGCCCGCTCCAGTCCGGCGGCATCGCGCACTTGGATCGCGCCGCCTTCTTGCACGAAGCGCGGGGCAATCTCGGGGAAGTTCTGCATGTTCGGCCCGAAGATCATCGCCTTGCCCAGCGCGCCCGGTTCGATGGGGTTTTGACCGCCTTCGGCCGTGAGGCTCTTGCCGACAAAAACGACGGTGGCTTCCTCGTAAAAGTACTTCAGTTCGCCGGTGGTGTTGACGACCAGCGCCGGCAACGAATGGGGGGCCAGTTGCGTGGCGGCGGTGATTTCGCGGCGGTACATGAACTCGATTCGCCGTTGGGTCAATTCCGCGCCGACCTCCTTGCCGCGCTCGAAATGCCGCGGCACCAGCACCAGGAACAGCTCGGGGAAGCGCGCGCGCAAGCGCAGGAAAATGTCGGCCAGCAGGGCTTCCTCGCCCGCGTGGGTGCTGCCGCCCAGCAGGACGGGGGCGCCTTCGGGCACGCCGAGTTGGCGCAGCAACGCCGCCACGTCCAGCAGCCGGCGCTCGTCCACTTTCGCGGTGTCGAACTTGAGGCTGCCCAGCACCTGCACCGCCTCCGGTCGGCAGCCGAGTTCGATCAGCCGCGCGGCGTCCGCCTCGCTTTGAGCGCCCACGCCGGCCAGGCTGGCGAACAGCGGGCGGAAGAGAAACCCAAAGCGCCGGTAGCCGCGGTACGACCGCTCGGAAAGCCGGGCGTTGACCAGCAGGACCGGGGTGTGCCGCGAACGGAGGCTCCACAGGAAATTGGGCCAGATCTCCGCCTCGACCAGGACGACCGCCTCGGGGTGCAGCGTTTTCAACGCGCGCGACACACAGCGTCGCAGGTC
>JAKCAB010000839.1 GCA_021839785.1 bacterium
CTGGATCCGGCATGGCGGATCAGCACCCGCGAGCCGGCTTGGGCGCACGCGCAGCCAGGCTGGATCGAAGTCGAAGACGCCACTGGCAACGCCGGCGCCTACTCCGCCTTGTCGGAGCCGGCCTGGCGCCTGAAAATCGCGGTCCGCCGGGAACGATGGGAAGACTTCTCTGCGTCCGAAGTCTTGGTGCTGACAAACCTCAGCCTGCCGCCGGCTGGCGAATTCAAGGCCGTGGACGTCTCCGCTCAACTCAGCGGCTGTACAGTGACACTGGGGGCGATTTGTGGCGCCGGGCAGTTGAGCATCACCAATGGCACCATGCGTGGGATGACACCGCCTACCGGCGAGTATCTGGGTCAAGGGATGATGTCCACAAGCTCTCTCACGGTGGAGTATTGGGGTTCCAACCGGCCGTTCTTGTTTCTGGAGATCGCCGGGATGTATCCCCACGATGGCGTCCTCTGGCGCGCCTTCGACGCTCAGGGGCGGGATCTCAAACTGGCGGGCGCAGGACACTTTGTCTCCCGCGGTGCTCAGCACCGAGTGTATCAGCCGGAATTCGCCACGGCGACCAACGCCGTCATCTCGCGGCTCGAGATTGCCGTGAGTCGGGCACTCGAGTTCGAGTTTTGCCTCGATCCACGCACCGCGGTCACCCAGGCACCCTGAATTTCAGCCAGCGCTTTCGAGGTTGGCGCCGCCGGCCCACCGACTGGTATCCGCCAATGCTTGCCGGTCTCGACGGGGTTGGCCACCGACCCGCCGCGAGGGCAACCTTGACATCGCACTAGCTGGTGCGGAAGATAAGCATGAACCAAGAAACTAGCCATGAAACAGCGTGGTTTTACGTTGATCGAACTGTTGGTGGTCATCGCCATCATCGCCATTCTGGCCGGGATGCTCTTGCCCGCGCTGGCCAAGGCCAAGGAAAAGGGCCAGCAGGCGGTCTGCCGCAGCAACTTGAAGCAGCTCGGCCTGGCGATGCACATGTACGTCGATGACAACCTGGACACCTTTCCGGGCACCGCCTCGAAAGGGGCCTACGTCGCCATGAAGGAGGACTGGATCTTCTGGAACCTCACGCTGCGGCCCTCCAACGACCCCAGCCTGCCGCCGTCGTACTTCACCAACGTCCAGAACAGCGCTATCGCCCGGTACATCGGCAACTTCACGACCAACCTGTTCCGCTGTCCGGCGGACCGCGACGCGCCCGCCCGCGAGGCCAAGTGGCGTCGCACCCCGTCCGGCGCGAATCCGTATTTGTACAGCTACACCTTCCCCAGCTACGTGACCGGCAGCGGCCAGAACCACGGCATGTCGTCGCTCTACGGCGCGGGCGTGCCGCCGTTGCACTTCAAGATGACGGCCGTCAAGAGCCCGAGCCAGAAGCTCATGCTCGTCGAGGAAAACGGCTCCGCCGAAAACGTGTTCGTCTTCGACAGCGGGAACGTCGCGGACGACGGCCGTTGGGTGCCGGACAGCAATCTGCTTTCGGCGCGGCACAAGTTCGGGACCGCGATGCGGCTCACGCAGAAGGATTACCTGGAGAAAGGCCGGGCCTCGGTCGTTTTCGCCGATGGACACGTGGAACTGGTGCCGTCGAAATACGGGACGATGCGGCAGTACTACGATACCCAGTATTGAAGCGGGGCGGGGGAGGTCGGGGCGTTGCTTTGCGCCGCGGGTGCGTGGTTTACCCGGCGGATGTGGAAGCAAGTGAGTTCGGTCTGAAGCTCATTCCGGTACTTTTGGTTTCTCGTGTGGGATTAGGAGAAAACCACATCGGGCACAATGAAAACCGGACAACTTGCCTTGAAAGTTAGTAAGGTGCTGATTTCCGATCGTGAGGAACTTCTTCCATCCTGGCTGTTTGTCACTTACCCAATCTATACTGGCACCTCCGCAGAACAGGTGTCCTGAGACCATATCGGTCTGACAAACTGGGCATTTCATAGATAGACCGAACGGTATTACTCGGCCACTTTCAGGGCCAAAGCCAACGACTGTCCTGACTTAATTCGATCACCGACAGTGCGCTGGAAACATTGTGCGGCAAGCCTGAAACGAATGATCTACAATCGGTAACCGGTTACTTGCCGCCGGCCTCCTGCTTCGCCTGGAGCATCCCTTTGATCATCGTGGTCTGTGACGCCTGCAACTTGCGGTCCACGCGCATGCGGGCGGCGTTTTCGTTCACGCCAAGCGCCTCGCCCACCTGCTTGAGGCTGCGGTCTTCGAAGAAGCGCAACACCACGGCGGTGCGATCCGCGGCGCGCAGTTCGTGCATGGCGTCGTCGAGCACCGGCCGCAATTCCTGCCACAGCGCGTCGGTCGCCGCCGGCGAAGGACCTTCGGTCATCATGGTGTGAGCCGCGAGTTCGCGTTCGGCGCGGTGTTGTTGGCTGCGGCGCCAGTTGGCGGCGAGGCGACGGACCGCGGTGTAAAGCCAGCCGGCGAGGGCCGGGTGCCGCCGCAATTTGCCGGCCTGGCGGGCGAGTTCCGTGAAGACCGCCTGGCTGAGGTCCTCGGCGGACGCCGTGTCACCGCCGACCTCGCGCAGCGCGGCCGAATACACCAGGTTCACGTGTCGCTCCACGACCTCGGTGAACGCGGCTTCCGAGCGTTCATCGGCGTAGCGGCGCAGCAGTTCCGAATCGTTATCCATCAGTTTGCAAAGGGAATGTGCGCCGCGGCCTCAAACCGCACAGCTTTTCTTTGGCGCACCCACGGAAGCGCCTACAACCACGACGGGAGCTAAATTCCCAGCGTCGGCTGAACGAATCCAAAACCATGCGTTACCCGCCGCTCTGGGTTCCTTGGAGCCAGGCTTCGTGGAAGAGCCCGCAAACTGAACTTCTGAGGCGAGGCTCACGGCGCCGGTGGCGTCGCGTCCACTGGCGGCGGGTAGGTGGCCGGCGGGGAATGGACCAGGTAATCTGTCAAATAGATCGCGCCGACGAACAAACCGGCACCGAGCAGCAATACGCCCACCAGCTTCAAACCGCCGAACAACTCGGCCAAATGGCGGTCCCGCTCGCGCTGGATCACCTCGTCGATGCTGTGGTGGCGGTGGGTGGGCAACCGGACCTTCTTTTTGATCCGCACTTCGCTGGCTTCCAAGGCGGCGTGGAGTTGCTGAACCTCCGCCTCGAGTTCGGCGATGCGTTGGTCTTTGGCGTCCATAACAAGGTGAACCAACGCCGGCCAAAGCCACGCGTCAACCGCAATCCAGCCGAAGAAGCCAGGCTAGGCCGCATCTTCGCTTCTGGGTGGCCAGCCACGCGGCGATGTCCTCACGCCCCGGCGACCGGCATCGTCCTTGTCGAGCATGAGGAGGCCCCGGCCGACTTCTTGAAGCCTTGGGGCAGCTTGTCCTCTCCTTGCTTTCCGGGGCCAGGTTCCGCGACCTCGCCCGCCGCTGCCATTGTCACTAAATCACCTCGCGGTAAACGTCCGGGTGCGGGCGCGAGATCAGCACCGCGTTCACCAGCACGCCGGCGTCGGCGATGATCCGCCGGCCCGCGGCCATCGCGCTTTGCACGGAGCCAACATCGCCGGTCATGGTGCAAAATGCCTTTCCACCCAGCGCCATCGCCAGGCGCACTTCGAGGAGTTGGACCGGAGCCGCCTTCGCTGCCGCGTCCGCGGCCTGGATCAGCGTTGCCACGTTGAACGATTCGAGGATGCCCAGCGCGCCGTTCGGTTCCGGCGTTTGCGTGCGGCCCAGCGCGGTGAAGACGTCCGGGTGAACGTTCGCGATCACGAACGAGTCGATGAGGCAGCCGTTGGCCGCTTCAGCCCCGGCAGTCACGGCGCTTTGCACCGCCGCCGCGTCGCCGCCGATCAGGACCATGTATTTGCCGGAGCAGATCGAGCGCGACAGCAGCAGGCGCACGTTGCCCGCCTTGAGCATCGTGTCCGCCACTTCGAAGCCGGCGGCCACGCTCGACAGTTCGATCAAACCGATGGATTTCTCGCTCATGGCATTCTCTCCAAAACGATGCGGTCACTCACGGCCACGACGCGTGCCGCGAACGGCGCGTGGACGGGCGCGCCCAACGCCTTCTCCGGCACCTGGCCAAGCATTTGCCCGGCGTTGACGCGGTCGCCCGGTTTGACGAGCGCCAGGTTCGCGGCGCCGGCGCTTTGTTTCAGCGGCAAGACCACGCGGGCCGGCTGGAAATCAATCGCCTGCCAGGGAGCCGGGTGGTCGTACTGTTGGACGTGCAGTTTGCGCGTCAGCGTTTTGATCGGCACCCGGCGGCCGTCGTGCATGGCGTGAGGCTTCACGGTCGTCGGGCCGGTCCACTTCAGGTTCGCCTTGCGCATTTCGGCTTTGGATTGGTCGCAAGCTTCTTTCGGGAAAAGCTCCTCCGGGCACGCGTACAGGGTGCACAAGCCGCAAGAGCAACACAGCGCCGCCCACGGGTTCCAATACTCCTTGCCGGTGGCGGTGAAAGCCAGGCTGCGCATGACCTGGTGCGGTTCGACGGCGTAGCCCAGCAGGAACCGCGGGCAGTACTCGGTGCAATACCGGCATTGATCGCAGGCCGATTTGCCAATGGCGTTTTGCGCGGCGGCGGGCTTGAGCTTGCGCTGGATGACGTGATGGTCGCGCGGCAGCACGACCACGCCCGTGGCCGTCTTGGTGATCGGCGTGTCCAGGTTCTCGGTGGTCTCGCCCATCATCAACCCGCCCAGGCACAACACCGGTTGTTCGGTGGCGAACCCGCCGGTGGCCTCGATCAACTCGCGGAACGTCGTTCCGACCGGCACGGTGACGGTGATCGGCTGGTTGACCGCGCCGGCGAGCGTGACGGTCTTGTGCGTGACCGGCCGGCCGTCGTGGGCGGCGGCAATGTTCACGTAGGTTTCCACGTTGCAGACCACGACGCCGACGTTCAGCGGGATGCCGGCGGGCGGGATCGACCGGCCGGTGACGTTGAAAACCAGATCGTACTCGTCGCCGGCGGGGTAATAATCGCCGAGCAATTGCACGCGCACGCGCGAGCCTTTGACCGCCTCCTGGCAGGCCTCGACGGCGTGCTTCTTTTTCGCCTTGATGGCGATCACGGCGTTTCTGGCTTCGACCGCGTCCATGGCCAGTTCCAGGCCGCGGACCAACTCGCGGGCGTGGTGTTCCATGACGGCGGCGTCTTTGTGCAACAGCGGCTCGCACTCGGCGCCGTTGGCGATGATCGTGTCCGCCTTCGAGGCCAGCTTCACGTGCGTGGGAAATCCCCCGCCGCCGGCGCCGACCACGCCGGCTTGTTTGACCTTCTCCGCGAGTGTCATGTCGAGCGGCAGAGTAACGGCGGACGGTCGAATCACAACTTCATTTGGGCGCATGCGGGCTTTGGCGTGCGACCGGCCGGGTCGCACCCGCACGGTCTCGCCGACGCTCTGCGAAAGCGAGCGCAGGCAAGCGAACGGAGCGTGACCAGGCTGAAGTGGTGCATTTTCTGTCGCAATTGCGACATTTTTTGTGCAATGCCGGTGATCGCGGTACAACAGCGTCGCGGACCACACTGGCGCGCGCCAGTTCGCTCAGGATTCGGGCGGACCGGCATGGCGGATTGATTCGCGGCGCCGGGCGGCGCAGACTCGCCGCATGTTCACCGCCGCCCTTGCCTCACGCCTGCGACTCATTTCCGAACTGGCCGTCTCCAGCCTCAGCCTGCTTTGCCTGGCGGCGCAACCTGCCCAGGCGGCGGACCCAGAACTGCGACCGGTCGTGGAAAGCGAAATGGAGGTTTACACGTACCGCCCGGCGGACAACGGTGCCGGCCCGCTGTGGTGCGCCGGCTCGACCTGCCTGGTGCGATTGGGCGATCGAGTGTTTGCCTCCGGCCTGGAAACCCTGGCCGACGCCAAACCGCTCAATAATTGCCGCTGGCTCCTTTTCGCCCTCGCCGACAATCGCTGGGAGCAAATCCTCGCCGATCCGGTGGGAAAGACCCGCGAGCCGTCGCCGCTGGCGGGCTTCGCCGACGGGCGGCTGTTCCTTTCCGCCAATCCCACGCTGGTTCCCGGCCAGTACAACGGCCCGGCCCGGCCGGAGATTCTGGAGTTTCAAGCCGCGGCGATCCGGTCCGCGCCCAGGACGCTCGTTCCAGAATGGCGCGGCCAGCCGAAGTTCACCGAGCATTCTTACCGCAGCTTTGCGGCCGACGGTGCGCGCGGCGAGTTGATCCTTTTTCAGAACATCGACTACACGCACGCGGAATGGACGTTCCGGAATCGCGCCGGTGCCTGGGCCGCGAAGGGCGAGCTGCGGTGGCCTTGGGGCGCCGACTACGCGAAGCCGGAGCCGATCCGCGTCTGTTACCCGAACGTGGCCTTGCAGAACCGGGCCGTCCACTTTTGCGGCGTGAGCGACATCATCGAGCCCAAGCCCGAATGGCGCGCCTTCAAGAAGGAGTTGACCGGCCGCGAGTGGGACTACGACTTCCGGCGCCTCTTTTACACTTGGACGCCGGACATTACCCGCGAGGGCTTCAAATCCTGGGTGGAAGTCGCCAGCCGCGAAGCCACTTGCGGTTGGATCATGCCGGGCGATTTGTGGATCGATCCCGACGGCCGGGTGCACCTCGTCTGGTCCGAGCGCGCGCTGGACGAACGGCTGCGGAAACGGTTTTTCCCAGAAGCGAAGCAGAGTCACGCCATCAACTACGCTGTTCTGCGCGACGGTGCTGTGGTGCTGCGCCGAACACTCGCCTTGGCCGAAGAAGGCGGCTCGCGGGAGGTTCCGTCCTCGCCGCGGTTCCAGCCCACGTCGGATGGTCGCCTTTTCGTCGTGTTTTACATCTCGGGTGCGGACGCCAGCGGCAAAGCGGTGTCGGAAAATCGCGTGCTCGAAATCGGCCCCAATGGCGAGGTGAAAACTGCGGTCAAGCTGCCGCTCCAAAAACCTTTCAGCCAGTTCTTCACCGCGACCGTGCATGCCGGTTCGGCGCCGTCGGAGACGCTCGACGTGCTCGGCCAACCGGCCGGGGGCGGTGCGGTGATCCGCTACGCGCGCGTGCGCCTGCTGGGACGCTGAGGCGCGGCGCGGCACGCGACCTGGGTTGCCGGTGGTTTCGGCCTGCCAACCGCCCGTTGCCTGTCGGCGACCGGAGGCGTAGCTTCAAGTCGTTGGGGAGCCGGTACGGCTCCCGGTTGAACGTGGACGCGATGATCGGGGAAACACCAGAAACGGCGACGGCGCCAGGCCAGCCCCAAGCGGCGCGCGAACGCGTTGCGACGCGGCTGGACCGCCACACCGTCGTGGGCCGGTTGTGGCGGGCCGAGGACGGCAAGGTCCGTTGCGTGGCCTGCGGACATCGCTGCCTCATCGCTCCGGGTCGCCGGGGCATCTGCAAGGTGCGATTCAACGAGGCGGGCGAACTGCGCGTGCCGTTCGGTTACGTGGCGGGCGTGGCCTGCGATCCGATCGAGAAAAAGCCGTTCTTCCACGTCCTGCCGGGCAGCGCGGCGTTGACCTTCGGCATGTTGGGGTGCGACTTCCATTGCTCGTACTGCCAGAACTGGTTTACCAGCCAGGCGCTCCGCGATGACGCCGCCAGCACGCGAATGGAGGCCGCCACCCCGGAACAACTCGTGAGTGCCGCGCGCCGCGAAGGCGCCCGCCTGGTGGTGTCGAGTTACAACGAACCGCTCATCACCGCCGAATGGGCGGCGGCCGTGTTCGAGCAGGCCAAGCCCGCCGGTTTGCTGTGCGCCTTTGTGTCGAACGGCAACGCCACCCCCGAGGCGCTCGACTTTCTCCAACCCTGGCTGAGCGCGTACAAAGTGGATTTGAAAGGCTTCAACGACCGGCGTTACCGCACTCTGGGCGGCACGCTGGCTCACGTCACGGACACCATCCGGATGGTGCACGCGCGCGGGTTGTGGCTGGAGATTGTCACGCTGCTGGTGCCCGGCTTCAACGACGACCCCGCCGAATTGCGCGACCTCACGCGCTTCATCGCCTCGGTCAGCCCGGACATCCCGTGGCACGTCACGGCGTTTCACCCGGACTACAAGCTCACCGATCCGCGGGCCACGTCCGTGTCAGATCTGCTGCGGGCGGCGGAGATCGGCGCCGAGGCCGGACTCCGGTTCGTTTACGCCGGCAACCTGCCAGGCCAGACCGGCGAATGGGAAAACACCCGGTGCCCCGGCTGCGGCGAGACGTTGGTGCGCCGTCGCGGTTTTCGCGTGCTGGAGAATCGCGTCCTGGCCGATGGCTCCTGCCCGCGTTGCGCACGCCACCTGCCCGGAATTTGGGCGACTGGCGATCGCGGGCTTGCGGGGGCGCCGGCCGACCCGCAGTTGATCCGGGGTCCCCGACCGGTCAGTCTTTAGCGGAACGACCATGCTCAAGCCGTCTGTCAAACCGATCGCCTCGCGCGTCCGCCCCGCCGCCCAAGCCGGCCGGTTTTACCCCGCGCTGCCGGCGCGGTTGCAGGCGGACGTGAACGCGTATCTGGAGATGGCGTCGCCGCCCGAAGGCCCGGTGCCCAAGGCGCTGATTGTGCCGCACGCGGGCTACATGTTTTCTGCCGCCGTCGCGGCTTCCGGCTTCGTGCATCTGGCGCCCGCGCACGATCGCATCCGCCGCGTGGTGCTGATCGGGCCTTCCCATCACGAGGATTTTCCGGGGCTGGCCGCGACCGGCGCGGACGCCTTTGCCACGCCGCTGGGGCTGGTCCCGGTGGACGCTGCCGGCCTGACCGCCATTGAAGCTTTGCCCCAGGTTGCTTGCGGGGAACGGGCGCACGGCCCCGAGCACTGCCTGGAAGTCGAACTGCCGTTCCTGCAAACCGTGGTGGACGAATTCGCCGTGGTGCCGCTGCTCGTCGCTCGGGCCACGGCGGAGGAGGTGGGCGAAGTCCTGGACCGGCTTTGGGGCGGGGCGGAAACGGTGGTCGTCGTCAGCTCGGATTTGAGCCACTACCTGGATTACCCGACCGCGCAACGCAAAGACCGCGCGACGGCCGACGCCATCCAGGCGCTCCGTTGGGAGGAGCTGGACGGCAATTGCGCCTGTGGCCACCGCGCGATCGGCGGCTTGTTATTCTGTGCCCGGCGCCGCGGCCTGCGCTGTCAAGTCGTTGACCTGCGCAACTCCGGGGACACGGCGGGTCCGCGCGACCGCGTCGTGGGCTACGGCGCGTTTCTTTTTACCGAGCCGGCCTAGCCTGCCGTGCCGGCGCGCCGGGTCTTGAGCGACGGTTGCTTTGGCGCTTCAACGCGGGGTCATGCTGCATGCAGCGCTTCCCATCCCGGCTGGGCTTTGCCGTTGACCGCTCGCCTGGCCCGCCTAGCATTCCGGCCGGTCTGGCAGCGATTTCATGAATGCGATTCTGGCTCTGGAAGACGGTTCCGTGTGGACCGGCCCGGCGTTTGGCGCCCGCGCGACGGCGTGTGGCGAGGTGTGTTTCAACACGTCGATGACCGGCTACCAGGAAATCCTCACCGACCCGTCCTACAAAGGCCAGATCGTCACGATGACCTACCCGCACATCGGCAACTACGGCGTCAACCCCGTGGATGTCGAATCGTGGCGGCCCCACGTTTCCGGCTTCGTGGTCCGCGAATTATCGCCGGTGGTCAGCAACTGGCGGGCGGACACCACGCTCCCGGAATACCTCGAACGCAACGGAATTCCCGGCATTTCCGGGGTGGACACGCGGGCGCTGACCAAGAAGCTGCGCGTGCGCGGCGCCCTGAACGGCATCATCTCCACCGAGGGGTTGTCCGCGGAAGAAGCCGTGGCGCGGGCGCGGTCCTGGCCGGGGTTGCTGGGCGTGGACTACGTCAAAGAGGTCACGCACCGCGAAGCGTTTCTCTGGGACGAGAAGGACGAGCAGAGCGGCAGTTTCCGCCTGGCCTTCGGTCCCGCCGACGTGGATGCGCGGAACGTGCGCGACCCGCTGCCGCCGGCGGACATCCCCATCGTGGCCTACGATTTCGGGATGAAGTACAACATCCTGCGCCGGTTGAGGCAGCATGGCTTTCGCACGCAGGTGGTGCCGGCGGGCACGCCGGCGGCCGAGGCCCTGAAGTACCGGCCGGCCGGCATTTTTCTCTCGAACGGTCCCGGCGATCCCTCGGCACTGCCTTACGCGGTGGAGGCGGTGTCTGAATTGCTCCAGCTCGGCATCCCGATTTTCGGCATTTGCCTGGGGCACCAAATCCTTGGTCAGGCGCTGGGGGGGAAAACCTTCAAACTCAAGTTCGGCCATCGCGGAGCCAATCAGCCGGTGAAGGATTTCGAGACGGGGCGGGTGGAAATCACGTCGCAGAACCACGGTTTTGCGGTGGACGCCGACTCGCTGCCGTCGGAGGTGGCGGTCAATCGGATCAATCTGAACGACCGGACCGTCGAAGGCTTGCGGCACAAAACGCGGCCGATGTTCTGCGTGCAGTACCACCCGGAGGCCTCGCCGGGCCCGCACGATTCCGCGCCGCTGTTCGCCGAGTTTCGTCAGTTGGTCGAACGCCGGGGTTGAGGCAGACCCCCGCGGCGAAATGCGCCGGGCGTGGTGGCGGGAAGGGATGACCCGGCGGGCGAGAAGGTTCGCGGGCGGCGGTCCTAGCCCAGCCGCCAGACGATCCGGGCCTTGTTCAGGTCGTAAGGCGACATCTCCATCTTCACGCGGTCCCCGGCGGTCAGGCGCACGAAGCGCTTGCGCATTTTGCCGGAGATGGTGGCCAGCACCTGATGTTTGTTGTCCAGTTCGACGCGAAACATGGTGCCCGCCAGAACCGTGACGACGCGGCCTTCGACCTCAATGTGTTCTTCCATAGTTGCTGTCAATTCCTCGACCCGTCTTGGCCACGACCTTGCTTCGGGTTGGCAAAGGTTGGAGTTTGGGAAAAAAAGGCATGGGGCGACGCCCACCGGGACGTCGCCCCAGCCACGTGAATCAAATGTTGCTTAGTAGCGCTCGCGCCGGCCGCCGCCGCCGCCGAAATCGCGCCGCGGGCCACGGCCATAGCCGCCGCCGCTGGGACGCTCTTCCTTCGGGCGGGCGATGTTGACCGTAAGCGCCCGGCCGTCGAGTTGCGCGCCGTTCATGGCTTCGATGGCCTTTTGGGCCTCTTCGGGCGTGCTCATGGTGACGAAGCCGAAGCCGCGCGGGCGGCCGCTGACGCGGTCCACCATCAGGTTGGCCTCGACCACGACGCCGTGCGCCGCGAACGCATCGTGGAGATCGTTCTCCGTGGTGTTGAAGGAGAGATTTCCGACGAACAGTTTGTTGCTCATGTTTGGATGATTTGCCGTTGGAGACTGACTGACGATTCCAGACTGTTCCCGACTGCCGGGTTTCAAATCATCACTGAACGTGGTTCAACTGAAGATTCACCATGACTTGGAAGAGACGAGTTTTCCAACAAGCGCGCGCAATGTACTCCCTGGCCGCGGAATGGCAACTGTTATTTATCGTGACCCAAGGTCGAATTCTGGCCGGCGCCTGCCTTGCCATTGTTTGCGAAGCCCGCGAGCCAATGGATTTGAAGCCGGCGCCAGGCCTGGCAGATTGTTGCCATGACCGCCTGCCTCCCCAAGCTTCTGCGCCCGTCCGGCGCCAACTCCGCCTCGCACGGGGATCATTTTGGACCGCAGACGCCAGTTTACACCGACGCTGCTAGCGTTGCCGGGCGTTTGCTGGTGCGCGCACTTTGCCGGAAGACTTTGGGCGCGACCGCGTTTATCCTCGGCCTCGTTGTGCTCATGATGTCCGCAAACCAAACCGCCCGTTCCGACGACACCCCGCCCGGCTGGCTCGCGGCGATGCCGCCGGTCCCGGAATTGACCGTGCCGTCCAGCCGCGAGGCCTGGATTGAAAAGCGCCGGCAAATTCGCGCGCAACTCTGGGAATTGCTCGGCAAGCTGCCTCCCCGTCCCGCCGTGCCCAAGGTCGAGACGCTCACGCGCGAAGACCGTGACGGCTTCGTCGTCGAGAAATTCCAGTTCAACAACGGCGCCGGCGCGACCGTGCCGGGTTACTTGCTGTTGCCCAAAGGCGCGACGCCGAAGGTGCCGGCGATCCTTTACTGCCATTGGCACGGCGGCGAGTACGACCGGGGCAAGAGCGAGCTTTTCGAGCGCAACCACACGCCCGAAGCGCCGGGGCCGGCCTTGGCGCGACGCGGCTTTGCCGTGCTGGCCATCGACGCGTATGGCTTCGGCGAGCGCAACGGCCAGGG
>JAKCAB010000655.1 GCA_021839785.1 bacterium
CTCGGAATTTAGCAGGAAGCCGGCCAACTGCGCTTCTCTTATCGCCCCCGCGCTTACCCAGCAAACACATTCCCAACGGGTTTGGCCAACGCGATGCCGAGCGCATTTTGTCCTGATTCGTGCTTGACGGGTGAACCGGGACAGAAAGGCTTGCGCGCCATGCACCGACCCGCAAAAACCCCACCCCGCCATGCACCCGCCCAATTGGCGTTGGTGGCGCTTCTGTTCACCTGTTTCGGAGGCCGCCTGCTCGGCAACGCGCTGGAGGATTACGTCAACGCCCCCGACCCGAGCTTCAATTGGAAGCGCTGCGAACAAAAGCCCATCAAGAACTGGGGCACGTTGACGCACCTCGAATTGGTTTCGCAGACCTGGCGGCACCAGTTCTGGAGCCATCACCTGATGGTCATCCGGCCCAACGAAGTTCGGAACCCCGACATCGCCCTGGTGTTCGTGACCGGCGGCAGCTACAACGCGCCCGACGAAAAGGACCTGGGGATGTTCCAAGGTTGGGCCGACCGCGCTGGGGCCGTCGTGGCGGTCCTGAACAAGGTGCCGAATCAGCCGCTTTACGACGGTCGCCGCGAGGACGCGCTGATCGCCTACACGTTCGACCAGTTTATGAAGACCGCCGACCCCACCTGGCCGCTGTTGTTCCCAATGGTCAAGAGCGCCGTGCGGGCGATGGACACGCTCGAGCAGTTCGCGACCGCGGAGTGGGGCCAGCGGATCAGCCGGTTCGTGGTTTCGGGGGCCTCGAAGCGCGGTTGGACCACCTGGCTCACCGGCGCGGTGGACCGGCGCGTGGTGGCCATCGCGCCGATGGTCATCGACATGCTGAACATGAAGGTGCAACTCAAGTGGTCGGAGAAGATGTACGGCCAGCCGAGCGAGGAAATCAGCGATTACACCCGGCTGAACCTGCACCTCGAGATGGACGAGCCGCGCATGGTGGAACTGCGGAGTTATGTGGACCCGTATTCGTATCGCGCCCGGTACACCATGCCCAAGCTGATCCTGCTGGGCACGAACGACCCGTACTGGACTGTCGATGCCTTGCGCCATTATTGGGCCGACCTGCCGGAGCCGAAGCTGGTTTATCAAACGCCCAACGCCGGCCATGACCTCGACGGCGGCAAGCACGCCAGCGCCGCCGTGGCCGCGTTTTATCGAATGGTCGCCGATCGCCAGCCTCTGCCGGTCATGGCGTGGACGATCAGCAACGCGGCGGACGGCACGACGATCAAGGCGCGGGTTTCGCCGGCAGCCAGGCGGTTCACGCTCTGGACCGCGGAGTCCAAGGACCGCGATTTTCGCGACGACAAATGGTCGGCTAAAACCATCGAGGCAACCGACGACGGCCAGGCGGCCTCCGCCCAAGTGCCCAAGCCCGCGACCGGCTACCGCGCGTTTATGATCGAAGCCACGCTCGTTTCGCCGACCGGCCAGGAATACCAGCTCTCGACCGAGGCGCGGGTCACACCGGATGGTTTGCGCTGAGACGGCCTTCGGCAACGCCAACGACCGGCGAGGGTGTTGCTCCTTCAGGGAGACGGTTCCTTCAGGGAGACGGTTCCTTCAAGGAGACGGTTCCTTCAAGGAGACGGTTCCTTCAAGGAGACGGTTCCTTCAAGGAGACGGTTCCTTCAAGGAGACGGTTCCTTCAAGGAGACGGTTTTGCGGCTTCCCGCCGGAAGCTTTCCGCCAGGGTGGGATCTTTCTCGATAACCGCCTTCACAAAGGCCCGATAAATGTCCGGGTCGCGAGCGGCCAATTGCCTGGCGAGGTCGATCAACTCCGGCCGCGTGTACCAAGTGGAGAATTTGCGCTGTTCGAGCAGGAGAACTTGAAGTTCGGGGTTCTGCGAGGCCTTGGGTTTGGCGTCCAGCTCAGACTGGGCGACAACAACTCCGTTCATAACAGTCTCGGGTGATACGCGCTCGACCTTCACTGTGGGATCGATCTTGTGGATGGCCTGGACAATCTGATCGCGGTCGTCTTCGTTCTTCCCCCACAAAGCTTGTAGAAGGTTGGGCACCGCACTGGCGGCGGCCGGGCCAAGGTCGCCCAACCTCGAGGCGGAGGTCAGTGCCAGGCGCGGGTCCTGCAAGCCTTTGACCACATCTTCGACGGTGGCGCTGCCAGTTTCGAACTTCTCGGTGAGTTGAGCCGATTGCGCATCCTGGCGCATGACCTGATCCAACTCCGGCATCTCCGCGCGCAGTTCTGGCTGAATACGGCCAACGGCCCGGAGGGCCTCTGAACGCAGGTTTTGGTCGGGCGTGGATTTGGCGTAATCCAACAGCGCCGGCACGAATGGCCTGGCGCGGTCGCCGACGGCCGCGAGGGTTTCCGAGGCGAGCAGGCAATCGATCTCGTCCTTACCCTTCAGACCGGCACCAATGGCTTCCATGATCCGCGGATCCTGACCGGCCGAAGTGCGAATCAAGGCACAGGCGGCTCCAAAGCGCACTTTTGGATCGGCGTCATCCAGCAAACTTGTCAGGCCGGGAAGCCACGCTGTGGCAGCCTCCGGCTCTTTGGAATACACTTCTGCGATGGTCAGGGGGAGGAATCGCCGCATTGCCGGTGAATCTTGGCCCGGATCGGCGAGCATCGCCGTCAGCGCGGGTAGGTCCTTAGCCACCAACCCCAGGCGCTTGAGCGAAAACAACGCCGAAACCCCTTCGCCATTCTCATTCGCGAGGGCGGTCTTCCAGAGGAAATCCGTCAGTCCGGGGACATCCTTGCCCAACTCCGCCATGGCCCCGCGCGCGCGGTCACGAACCATGAACGCCGGATCATCCAACCGAAGGCCGGTGAGATCGCCGAGGGCGGCGGGATCGCGAACCGCCGCTTTCAACACCTCGAAGGCAGCGTCGCGGCGATTCCCGAACAGTCCGAGCGCGTCGATCACCTTCGGTTCGGGCCACAGGGTGCCGCTCTTGGGTAAGGGAACGAGCAGGGCCGCGCGCAATTCGCGCCGCGCATTCTCCAACTCGGCCTCGGAAAGCGGCGCCTTGGCGGGCACAAAGCTCAAGACTCGGGGAGTCGGCCCTTCGCTGGCGCCCCTGACACCCGGTTGATCGCCGCCAACGGCTACCGAGTTCGTGCTCGCAGCGTCCGACGGCGCGGAACGGTGGAGTCCGGTGGAAAACCAAGCCACAAGGATAAGCCCCGCAAACAGCAGGGAGACGGTTTTGAATTTCTTCATAACGATCAGCAGTTTGGCAACGGATGAGAGTGTCGGCCCCAGTCTTCCGGTCACCGTCGCGGCGGCGGCGATGCGGGCGACCAGATCCGAAGGCGCTGCCGACACCGCACGATCGAGCAGCAAAGCCCCCAGCGCGGCCGAAGAACACGCCACACCACGCTGGGTGAACCAGTCCCGCAATCGCTCCAGCGCGCGACCCACGCGCATCTTCGCCGCGGCTTCGGTGGTGCCCAGAACGGTGCCGACGTCACGCATCGGCTTCCGCAAAAAGAACCGTAACAAGATCGCGCGGCGGTCCTGTTCGCCGAGCTCCCGCAAGGCTTCGTCCAGGAGCGGCTCGATTTCCTCCCAGACCGAAGTGTTGGCATCGGGGTTGTTCATTTGGGCGGCCTCCAATTCCCGCCGCCGCCGCCGCTCCTCAGTGCGTCGAGCCTTGGCCGCCAGGTGGCACGCCGTGCGATAGAGCCAGCCGGCCAGAGACGGGTGCGCCATCAAGGTGACCGAGCGACGGGCGAGAAGCAGAAACACCGTTTGCGTGGTCTCCTCGGCCAACTGGCGGTCGGCTAACTGGCGCCGGACGGCAGAGTGCACGAGATCGACATAGCGCTTCGCCAACTCGGCAAAAGCCGCCTCTGAACCATCGATCGCGTAGGCGCGAAGCAACTCAGCGTCCTGCATCTCAACCATCATATCCCCGTCCGGTCCGAAAAGTAACAACGGCAACCCGCACTTCCCCGTCGCTTGGAAGAGATTCAGAGGGGGGGCGACAAGGTTTGCCAGCCAGTTGCATTCGCCCGCCGTCACATCCAACCGCCGTGCACGCGCAGCGTTTTCTGTCCACCAGTGAATACTCGGCGTTCCAGTGCCAGGATGGCGACCGCACCCAGGTACAGCGTCCGATCTGACCGGGCATGACGCCACTACCCGCTTCTGTTACGTTGCGTCCGTGAAGCGCACGCTGCCTCTCTTGGTTTGCCTCGTCCTCGGTTTGTCTTTCCGGCCCGCCAGCGCGGACACGCCAGGTGGCGAGGAGTTCGTCGGCCCGTTCCCGAGCTGGCGCGACCTGAAGCGCGATTACGGCGCGAAAGGCGATGGCCAGGCCAACGACACCGAGGAACTCCAGCGGGCGCTGATGGACCTGACCCAACACGCCGACTTCTCCGTGCTGTACGTGCCGGCGGGGGTCTATCGCCTCACCGAACCGGTGCGCACGCTTCGGAAAGCGCACACCGATGCCCTCGGCGTGGCGCTGATCGGCGAGGACCCGGCCACGACCGTGTTTCTCTGGGACGGCCCGCGCGGGGCGCCCATGCTGACGTGGGACGCGTGGTACTCGAAGATTTCGCGGCTCACACTGGACGGGGCCGGGCGCGCGGGCGCGGCGCTGTTTTACGGACCCGCCTTTTCCACTTACAACGAGACGAGCGACATGGTTTTTCGCGACGCGCAGGCCGGCATCCACTTCGGCGAGGACAGCACGCAAGGTCAGGCGGAGAACGCGGTCTATCGCTGCCGGTTTCTGCGGTGCTCGCTGGCCGGCGTCCTCACCGAGAACTGGAACTCGATGGATGTCTGGGTCTGGAACTCGCGCTTCGACGACTGCCGCTTTGGCCTGCTGAACCAGATGGGCAACTTCCACGCCTGGCACAATCTTTTCCTCCGCTCGACCGAGGCCGACATCGCCACGCGCAACCTCATGGTCTTCTCGTTCGTGGGCAACACCAGCGTCGGCTCCCGGCGCTTCCTCGACTTCGACACCGGCCACTCGTGGGGCGCACCCACCACGATCGCCGCCAACCGCATTCTCGAACCCACCGCCGACTTCCCGGTCAAGCTGGGCAACGCCGGCCCGTATCTGGTGATGGACAACGCGTTCAAGCTCCCGGCCGGCACGACCAACCGAGCCGTGAAAATGACCTGGGCGGACCAGACGTTCGTGGGCAACCGCTACACCGCCACCAACGCCGTGGCCGAAAACGGACGCTTTCGCCGGATCGCGGAACAAGTCGTGGCGCCGGACCAAATCGACACCGCGCTCCCGACGTTGCCGCCCACGCCGCCCCGCCGCGAGCGCAAGGTGTTCGAGGTGCCGGCCGGTGCGGACGCGAACGCCATTCAGCGCGCGATCGACGACGCGGCGAAAATCGCCGGCCAGCGGCCGGTGGTGCATTTGCCGAAAGGCACCTACCCGATCGCGAAAACCCTGGTGGTGCCGGCGCGGTGTGCGTTGCAACTCATTGGCGATGGCGCGGGCGAAACGGCCACGGTCTTGCGTTGGACCGGTCCCGCCAATGGCGTGCTGCTCCGGCTCGAAGGCCCGAGCCTCGCCACCTTGCGCGATCTCCATCTGAACGCCGGCAGCGCGCGCGGCATCGTGGTGGAAAACGCCGACCAGCCGGGCGGCCGCATCTTCGCCGAGCAACTCAACGCCAACGGCCCGAACGCGGCGACTGTCCCAGGCACGGCTGCCGTGCGTGTGAGTGGCCTCGCGCGGACCGATGTTCAGCTCCGCTGCCTGCAAGGTTCGGGCAACGCCGGGCATTGGGTGGAAGTGGTCGGTCCGGGGGCGAACGAGACGGCGACCAACCAGGTGAGCGTTTTCAACGGGGCGACCGGCAGCGCTGCCGGCCAGTACAGCGTGCGCGACGGCGGCCGTTTGGTCGTGCGCGGCGTTTATCACGAGAAAAGCGCGGATGCCTTGCGCGGCATTTACCTGAACGACGCCGGCTCGCTGGCGATCGACGCCACGCGTTTTTCCTACAAGACCTCGCCTTCGGCGCCGTTGGTGGCTGTCGATGGCTTCCGCGGCTGGTTCACGCTCGCGACCGGGCTGTTGCTGCCGGTGGACTCGACGAACACCTGCCGCTTCGAGCTCACCGGGGACGGCAGCCGGGCGCACGTGCTCGCGCTGAACAACCAGTTTTGGGTCCAGGAATTCGGCGTGACGGCGCAGACAGTCTGGCAAAATCGGGCGCAACCGCCGGCGGCGGGCGGGCTGGTCGGCTGCAACGTGAACTCGCCCTTGAAAGGCGCGACGACGAATGGCTTCGCCTTCCTGGCCAATCTCGGCGCCCGCCCGGACCCGGCGAAGTCTGGTTACGGCGCGGGGCCGCTGGCGGATCAAGGCACGGTGTCCGACAACGCGTTGCTGCGCCACCTCGCGCCGTTGCGCGAAGCGCGGATTTGGGAGCCTGGCGCGGGGCCGTCCGCCAAGGACGCGACCGACTTGTGCATTCACCGCGTGATGGTCACCGGTGGCAGTGGGGCCACGGTGGAATTCCGACGCGGCCGGTAGCCGTCGCCGCGGTCAGTGCTGGCAGAATTGTTCGAAGCCGCCGCCCAGCAGGCTGCGCACGTCCCGGCGAATCTCCGCCTCGGTCGGTTCCCAGCCGGTGACCGCAAGGTCGGCGTATTTGTCGGCCAGGACCCGGACGAGGATCCGGCGGGCGTGGTCGAACTTGTAGATGATTTGTTCGAGCACGCGCGCGTCCGAGTGTTGCGGGGTGAAGCTCAGGCCCAACAATTCGAGGCGCATCCGGGTGATTTCCTCGATGAGTTGCGGCGTGTTGGTGAACCACCAGCAGCCAAAAACGTGCAGATTCCGGAATTTCCGGGCGATCACGCAGAGCTCGTGCTGGTTTTCGCGCGCGAGCACGGTGACGGCGAATTTGTTGTCCGGAAACGCGTCGCAGAGGTTGACCAGCGAGCACAGATCGCTGTGGCCAACGCCATCGCCGGCGAGTTGGAGCCGCGCGTTGACGCCCCGCCGCACGCCGAGCATCAGCGCGAACGGCAGGCCGTGTTCGCGGCAGTGCGGCAACACCGCGTGTTCGAGGAGTTGTGCGGTGTCCGTGTGGGCCGGGAACCGGAAATCCGGCGGGAGCGAGACCATCAGATACCGCGCGTCGAGCTTTTCGGTCCAATCGGCCAGGAAGCGCCGGACTTCGCTGAGGGTGCGGGCGGACAGGCCTTCGCCGACCTCGTAGCCCCAGGACACGAGTTGGAGCGCGGCGTTGGGCCAGTCCACCAGCAGCGGATCGATTCGCAAGGCGGCGACGAACCGTTCGTCGCGGAGGAAGCCGGTTTGCCAGAACGGTCGCTCGACGGGGTCGAACGGCGAATTGGTCATGTAAATGCGCTCGACGTTCGCCAGTTCCAGCGTGCGGCTCACGTGTGCCTCAATCGGCCACTGGGCAAACCAGGAGCGAATGGCCGGCAGGTCCCGCATGTGGGGGTCGAGGCCGAACCGGTGCAACGTGGTCAGCACACCGCGGCAGGCCTCGGAGACCGGCGAATGCGCCACGAAGAGTTCGTGCCAGATCCGATCCGCCTGCTCGGACTTGGGCAGCGCGAAAAACGCTTCGGGCGGCACGTCCAGGTGGCGGAACGCCTCGGCGGCGAGGTAATGGTAAACCAGCAGGTCGTCGATGCCCCAAAGCAGCAGCCCGCCCATCTGCGGGTCGTACAAATGGGTGTGGATGTCGATGACGGGAGTGGAACTGACGACCCGTTCGAGGAGCGCAGCGGTCGCGGTACGTCGGAAATCACTGACGGCCGGGGAACTCATCGGGCGCAAGCCTAGTATGCTCACCGCGGACGCGCCACGCTTTTCTGAGCCGGGAATTCATCTTTGACATCACCCCAGCCGGTTGGCAGTGTCGCCCCGATTTTCGTGCCCGGACGGCCCCAAAACTAATCGTCAGAGCCACCGGGACTGGAGAAAGAGAATTATGCCTGAAGTGGTAGGAAACATGTTGATTGCCCAATCCGGCGGCCCGACCTGTGCCATTAACGCGAGCGTCGCCGGCGCCGTGGAAGAGGCCGGGCGGCATCCGGATTTGATCGGGGAAATCTACGGTGGTCGCAACGGCATTCTCGGCATCCTGAACGAGGACCTGATCGACCTGCAGGAAGAGAAGCGCAGCGCCATCGAGGGCTTGCGCTACACGCCCGCCGCCACGTTGGGCACGTGCCGCTACAAGATCCATTTCATCACGGACGAACAACTGGCCCAAGCGAAGGATGACAAGGAACGCGAGAAACTGCTGAAGCGACGCGTGCAGGCGGCCAGTGACATGGACCAGTTGTTCGAGGTTTTTCAGGCGCACAACATCCGTTATTTCTTTTACGCGGGCGGAAACGATTCCCAAGACACCTCCCTCAAGATCCACGAAGAAGCGGTGAAGCGCGGCTGGGACATGCGCGTCATCGGCATCCCCAAGACGATCGATAACGACCTGCCCCACACCGATCATTGCCCCGGCTACGGCTCGGTCATCAAATACAACGCCACCACCGTGATGGAGGTGGGCATCGACGTGGGTAGCATGGCCACCGACGACGGCTCGGTTTGCATCATCGAGGTCATGGGCCGTTCCGCGGGTTGGATTGCCGCCGGCACCGCCCTGGCCAAGCGCGGCAACCCGGCCAACCCGCCGCATATCATCCTCTTCCCTGAAATCCAGTACGATCTGGCCCACTTCCTCAACAAAGTTCGGGAAGCCGTGGCCGCGTACAAGTACTGCGTCATCGTCGTCGGCGAGGGCATCAAGAACAAGGAAGGCAAGGAAATCGGTGCGGATGAAACCAAGCGCGACGCCTTCGGTCATGCCGTGCTCGCGGGCGCGGCCTGGAAACTCAAGGAATTGATCGAAGCCGCGCTTCAGACCAAGACCCGCACCGTGCTGCTCGGCTATGCCCAGCGCGCCGCCGCCCACTGCGCCAGCCTGACCGACGTGACCGAGGCGGCCGCCTGTGGCGAAGCGGCCGTGCGCGCCGCCGTGTCCGGTCAGAGCGGTTACATGGTGAAGCTCATCCGCGAATCCAGCGCCCCCTACAAGTGGAGCACCGCGCTTCACGACTTGCGCGAAGTGGCGAACGTCGAGCACTTCGTCCCGCGCGAGTGGATCAGCGAAGATGGCTTCATGACCAACGAGCAGTTCCTCGAGTATGCTTCTCCGTTGATCGCGGGCGAGGTGCGGGCGCCGATGGAAAACGGCCTGCCCAAGTACGTGGTGCTCGAAGGCTTACCGGTGGAGAAGAAACTCGCCCCGCGGGCCTGACCGGCTGCGCACAACGGCGCTCGACAGAAGCCGCAGGCCATTCGCCTGCGGCTTTGCGCTTCCGTCTCCCCGCATGGACTGCCGGAGACGATGCCTCGAACCCGACTTCGTCAGCTACGTGGACAGGTGCCTAACCTCACCGCTAGAGGATCAACGGCGCTGAGGCGGTGCCGCTGTCCGCGAAAGGCTCACCTCCCCAAAGCAAGAACAGCACAAGCGGCTCTGGACAGCCATTGGGTCCGGTTTCGAGGCCTCACTCCCGTTCAACCCCTCGCAGACGGTTTTCAGAGCAGCCTGAAAACCAGCCAGATGCGCCGACTTCAGCCCGGAATTCCCAGACGATATTCTCACTTTTATTCTGACTTTCGGAATCCGGGTTCAGGGGAAAGCGTCGGAAGCCTTGATTTTATTGGGAATCCTTTGAGTTGGAGCGGGTGAAGGGAATCGAACCCTCGTCTCAGGCTTGGGAAGCCCACGTTCTACCATTGAACCACACCCGCAAAACGATGGTTGTGAGTAACACTCGCCCGCCGCTGAGGCAAGTCTGAACTCCCGACGCTGCACACGAACGCGCTTTAATGCCGGAAATGGCGTAGGCCGGTGAAGGTCATGGCCATACCTCGCTCGTCGGCCGCGGCGATGACTTCGGCGTCGCGCATCGAGCCGCCGGGCTGGATGGCGGCGGTGGCGCCGGCAGTGGCGGCCGCGACCAGACCGTCGGCGAACGGGAAGAAAGCGTCGCTGCATACCACGCTGCCCTGCAACGACAACCCCGCCTCGCCGGCTTTCCACACCGCGATCCGGCTGGCATCGACGCGGCTCATCTGGCCCGCGCCGACACCGAGGGTGCGGTCGGTCGTGGCATAAACGATGGCGTTGGATTTGACGTGCTTGACCACACGCCAGCCGAACAGCATGGCGCGCAGTTCCGGTTCGGACGGCGCCCGGCGCGTGACAATCTTGAGGTCGCCGGCGGCAAGTGGTCGGAGGTCGCGTTCCTGCCACAGAAACGAGTCCGCGCCGACGCTGCGGGCTTCCCAGGTCGCCGCCTGGCGCGGATCGCGCCGCAGTCGCATGAGCCGCAGGTTTTTCTTCTTCTGCAGCATCGCGAGCGCGTCGGGTTCGAAGTCCGGAGCGACGATGACTTCGCTGAAAATCTCGGCGATGGCTTCGGCGCACGCGGCGTCCAAGGCGCGGTTGACCGCGATGATTCCGCCGAACGGCGCCTGGCGGTCGGTGGCGAACGCCTTGTCCCACGCTTCGCGCAAGGTCGCGCCCTGGCCGACCCCGCAGGGATTGGTGTGCTTGAGAATGGCGAGCGTGGGCGGGTCGCCGGTGAACTCGGCGAGGAGTGCCGCCGCCGCGGTGAGATCGAGAATGTTGTTGTACGAAAGTTCCTTGCCGTGGAGTTGCTGGAAGTACTCGCCGAAACGGCCGTACAGCGCGGCGGCCTGGTGCGGGTTTTCGCCGTAACGGAGGGTCTGTACCAAAGGCGCACTCAACTCAAGCGCCGGGGGTGCCTTGGCCGGGGCGGACTGACCCTCCGCCGCGGCGAAGAACCGGGGCAGTTGGGCGGCGATCGCGGCGTCGTAACCGGCCGTGCGCGCATAGACCTTCGCCGCCAACCGGCGACGCAAAGCAAGGGTGGTCGCGCCCGTGGCCGTGATTTGCGCGGCCACTTCGGCGTAGTCCGCGGGATCGGTCACCACGGTTACGAACTCGTGATTCTTCGCGGCACTGCGGAGCATGGCGGGGCCGCCGATGTCGATGTTCTCGATGACCTCGGCCAGCGCGACGCCCGGCTTGGCCACCGTCGCCTCGAACGGATAAAGGTTCACCACCACCAGGTCGATGGGCTGAAGGTTGTGTTTCGCAACGGCGGCTTCGTGCTCGGCGTTGCCTCGAATGTACAGCAGGCCGCCGTGGACGCGTGGGTGCAACGTTTTCACACGGCCGTCCAACATCTCGGGGAAGCCCGTGAAGTCGCCCAACTCGATGATCTTCAGACCCGCCTCGCGCAACGCACGAGCGGTGCCGCCGGTGGAGAGCAATTCCACGCCCTTGGCGGCGAGCGCTTGGGCAAAAGGCACGAGGCCGGTCTTGTCAAAAACGGAGAGGAGCGCGCGTTGAATCGTCGGCACGCGGGCCTTTTCGCCGGTCGGCGGTGAGGCGTCAACGGCGAACTTCCGGCTTGGCGCGTCGCGCCTCAAGCGGTGGCGTAAGCGTAAACCGAGAAGGTTTAGGTCTCCGGGCCGCTGTTGATGACGATGGCGCGCGCGCGGGGTCCAATGACGGGCGTGCGCAACACGAACGTGCCGTAACCCCCAGCCGGCTGGCCGCTGGCGGCGGTCAGTGCCTTGGGAACCGCGCCGCGCTCAGCGGCAGCCTCGAGGTTCGCCAGACCGGTGGCGCCCGCCTTGCCGGGATACTCGAACACGATTTCCAGAAACACGTTGTCCATCGCCCGGTTGGTGGGGTGCTTTGCCACGAGCCAGTAGTTCACATAGCGATAACCGTCCACGTCGTGCGCGACGCCGGAGTCATGATTGGCCCCCGGACCGACGGTGACGTTTTCGAAGACGGTGATGGATTTGCCCTTGATCGGAGAGCAGGTGCAGGTGCACTTCAAGGGCTTTAGGGGAAGCAGGGGCTTGGGCCGTTTGGCGGTGGTGACTTTTGGCATGGGTGTCGGAGTTGTTGGTTGCACGCGGGACAGACAGCCATCGGTGATGGCCCGCCCGACTGTACCTAGTGTCTGGCCGGAAACGCGTGTTTTTTGAAGTGGCGCGGGACGCGGGGGGGGCCGCGGACGCGATCGGCGACGGTTTTTGCGCCAGGCACTGTCCAAACCACCAAAATCCTC
>JAKCAB010000393.1 GCA_021839785.1 bacterium
GGCGGACGGTTTCGGCGGCATAGCGGCCGAAGTCGCTCAAGTCCTTCGGGGCACAGGCCAGCGGCAGCCGCGTGCGGAGGTAACTGTCGGCGCCGGCCGCTTGCGCCACTTCCTCGGCACGTGCGGAAGTGGACCACGTGGTGGACGGGAATGGCAGCAGCACTTCCACCTGGCTATTGAGCGCGAGCACCCGCTGGATTTGCGGGTCCGCAACCGCCCAGTCGAACCGGCCTTTCTCCGGTTCGACGGTCTGCCACTTGGCCGACCAATCGCGCCACCAGACGATGCCGGCTTCCCGCGCCAGGCGGACGAGAAAGTCCCATGAGTAGGCGTGATTGAAACCCAGCGGCGAATCGGCCAGCAGCGGATCGGCGGGTTCGACGATCGCGCAGCGGAGCGAGTTGGCGCCCGTGCCCGCGGCCCAGCTTGCCTGGAAGAAGCCGAGCCGATTCGGAACCACATTCCGCAAGGCGAGGCTGCCGCTGGCGTGCGCCGCGAGCTTCATCTCTGGCTCACTCGTGAAGGCGCGTTGGTCGAAGAAGTTCGTCAACGCGAATTGACCCCGGACCTCCGCCGGCGCGTCCGTGTCGTTGAAGGCGCGCACCGTGAACGCGGCGCCTTGCGCCGCGTTTGTGAAGATGTTGCCCACCTGGCCGGTTTCGAGAAACGACTCGACAGGCTGTCGCGGTTGGTAGGCCGTGGCCTGCGCGCCGCGTTCCAACTGGATCGCATCCACCCAGAGGGTCGCCGCGTCGAGTCGGGAAGCCTCCAGATCCAGGCCCACCGCGATGAACACAAACGGCTGCGACGGGACGAAGCTGAATTCCTGCCGCGTCCAGTCGCGGCCGACGGTCACGGCCTTTCGATCGACGGGCTCACCGGGTTCCACGGCGGCGAGTTGCGCAGTCACCGCGTCGGCATTGGCGCGCAGGAAGGCGGACAGCGTGAGTCGCTCGCCGGGTTTCACGCGGAACCAGCCGCGATTGGCCACGAGCACGCGGCGGACCGGCTGGCGAACCGGCTCGTAGTAATCGAACCAGAACACCGGCAGCGTCGCCGGGTTGAGCGCGATCTTCAGCGAATGCTGGCCGTGCTGGGCGACGGCCCCGTCGAGTTCCCCTTCGAGCCGGTACAGATTTCCCGCCCAGCCACCCAGCCCCCAAGTGTAGCTGCCCCAGCCCGCCGGGCCGCACTCGAAGCTGCTGTTCGGCACGAAGTTCTTCACCCCCGCGGTGACGATTTGCGGGAACCACTGCTGGCCTTCCGCCGACTCGGTGAGTTCCACGTCGTCGAGCCAGAGCGTGCCGGTGTCCTTGAACCAGAACTGGAGCCGGCTCGTGGCGGCAGGTAAATCGCGGTCGGCTCGAAAAAGCATCTCGAACCGCTCCCAGCGTGCGCCAGTCCGGAACGCGTCGGCCAGGCCGGCATTCTCCCATGGATCGGTGTTGTTGAGCGCCACTTCGACCGCGCCGCCTTTGATGCCTTGCCCTTTCGCCCAAAACGCCAGCCGATACCACTGGCCACGGCGCACGCTCACGTGGCCGGACTGACAGATCATCGCGTGGAAATCGGGTCCGTCGCCGGCAAACTCGGTGCATTCAAGCTTGGCACAGGGCTGGCCGTCGCGACCGGCGTCCAAGACCAACCGCTGCTTCACGGCGGGGTTGCCGGCCGCCGACCAGCCGTCGGGCGCGTCTGAGCTGGGTCGGCTGGATTCAAACGAGCCGTTGAAGACGAGGTTGGTATCCTCAGCCAGACCGGAAGCGGCCACGCCGAGCCCGAACGCCAGTCCTAGGCACCAGGCCCTCAGGTGTGGAATGACAGGGTGCAGGGCAATGCGCTTGAACATAGGCTTGGTCAGCGGTTCTGGTTCTCGCCGGGTGACTGCTCAATAATCGTTCGAGAACCACTGCCGGCACGAGCAAATTCCGTCGAATCGCCCCTGGTCACTTTGACGCCACATGCCAACGGGGAAAGCGCATGGCATCCCGCCACTTGACGACGCCCTCGACGCGCTCCCGCTGGTAGATCCGATGGACCAACTCCGAGGCGTGATTTGCCAATCGCATGACCGCCTCCCTAGGGATCCCGACTCGCCGGACCCGATTCACATGCGTCACGCGGAGACAATGAAAGCATAGGTGCGGGAGCTTCAGCTTGACGAGGAACTGTTGCCGCCACCGTTTTCAGACACAATGACGCATTCGATCCAATCTCGCGCGGATTGCCGGGCCACCGTCTGGAGAGCTGTGCGCAGCATCTCCGGGCCGGTGACGGTTGGCACGATGACCGTGATTTCAGGCACAACCCGGCTGTTTCTCAGACAGACTCTCCGCGTTTGCCGACGCCAGTTCAGCCTTGGCTTCCCTGAATCGGTGCGTACCCGCAAAGATCGCTCTAAGCGTGCCACCGGCACCGGCAGGTGCGGAAAATCAGCGTCGAGAAAGGGAGCAGCGCGGTCTGAATGATCGCGTAGGCCAGGCAGGCGCCGCGCGGTCCATAAGCGCGACCCAAGGTGGCCACGCCGAGGGCGACGAGGAGGCCGTCGGCGACCGCCGTCCAGACAAACGGTTCCCGCTTGTGCGCCCGGAGGTAGAAGGCCTGGGAAACCATGACCAGGTTCGACACGGTGGCGAGCGCCAGGAAGGCCACCGAGGGCAGGTCCAGGAAGCGCTGCCCAAAGGCGAAATGCGCCTTGAGCCAGGCCACCCCCGCCACCATGACCACAGCACCGATCACGCCGAGCGACACCACCCGGATCATGACCTGGCGGGCGAGCGCGTCCAATTCGGCAAACCGCCGCTGGCTGATCAGCATGCCGTAACGGGGCGCCTTCGTGCTCACCCAAGCCGATGCGGCCATGCTCAAGGCGCTCGCCAGTTGCCAGGTCATGCCCATCCGGCCGCCGACCTCCAGGCCGTAGAGCCAGGTGATGGCAGGCGTGAACAGGCTGAAAATCAGGTATCCACTGGCGGAACTCAGCGCCATGCGCCATTGGAAAGGCCATATTTCGCGAAGCAGTGCCGTGGCTCCGCGGGCCGAATGGCCCAAAACCTGGCGAAGGAAGGAGCGGCGCTGGATCAATAACAGGCTCAGGCTCACCACGACGGCCCCAGCCATCCCCGAAGCGTTTGCTGCCAGCCGCCCGCCCAGAAGAATGGTGGTCCACATCGCCAGCCCGGTCGCGATTTGCGCGAACGTACGATAGCCATTGACGAAGACCACCTGGTTGCAGCCTTCCAACATGAACCACAGCGGTTGCGTCATCAGATTGAAGGCCGCCACCACGATCAGCGCCCACCAGGGCCCCACCCAAACCGCACCGCCCAGTGCCTGTCGGGACAGGAACCAATGACCGCCCCCTCCGACCAGGAGGATCAACAACCCGGCCAGGACGGCATACCAGTTGAGCGCCAGCCGGGCCATGGCCAGCAATCGGTCCCGCGCGGACGCCTCGCCTTCCAACGTGCCATCCGCCCGGAAGCGCAGATGCGCGAACTCGTGGCTGGCAAACTGCACGAGGCACTGGCCGAGCCCCAGTTCAAGGAAGACCTGGAGACTGAGAATGCCGAAGAAATTGTAGAAGAGGCCTATTTCCGACTCGCTGAGCCGGGTGCCAACCAGGAACAGGGTGACCGGCCCGGAGAGGAGGGACCAGACCCGCCCCACCAGGTTGAAAAGGATGGCTCGATCCAATCCCACCCAGGTCCGCGCCCGCTGGATCAGGGCTTGCATCAGGTCGCCAAGCGCTTCAAGGCCGCGGCAATCGCCGGGCCGTCCAGCCCCGCCTCGCGGCGAAGAAACGACTGGGAGCCAACCATGCGTGTGACCGGGAGCGGAATCGTCAGGCTCTCCACCGCCACCGAACGCGGCAGCAACTCCTTCATGAGCGAGCCCAAGCCGCCGCTGGCCACGTGTTCCTCGACGGTCAGGACGCGGCGATACGCCTGGAAAACGGCGGCAAACTCAGTGCCCAGCGGTTGGAGCCAAGGACAGGAAAGCACCGCCGGATCCAGACCGTCACATCGCAGGAACGCCGCGGCTTCCAACGCGCATTTAAGCACGGAACCGGTCGCGGCAATCGCGACATCGGCGGTTCCCGGATGGACCACGTTGGGGCGCGGGCCAAGCGGCTGTGCCGGATACAGGTCAGGCTCGCCCGCCTTGCCCAGGCGCAGATAGGAGGGACCGGGATTGCGGGTCAGCCAGCGCACAGATTCGCGGGCCTCACCGGGATCGGCGGGCGAGTGAATCGTCAACTCGCCAAACGTGCGGAGGATGCCCAGGTCCTGGACGGCGTGATGCGAATAGCCGAGATTGCCATAAGACAAGCCAGCCCCCACCGAAACCACGGTCACCGGCACGCCGTGGTAACAGATGTCGTTGCGAATTTGCTCGAGGCAACGCAGCGTCGGAAAATTCGCGATCGAGTAGGTGAAGACGTGGTAGCCTTCGGACGCCAGGCCGGCGGCGACGCCCGTCATGTTTTGTTCGGCCACGCCCGCGTTGAGAAACCGGTCAGGAAATTCCTGTGCAAACGGCTCAACCACGGAATAACCCAGGTCGCCGACGACGAGAAAAATATCCGGATGCTCGCGCGCCTGCGCGATGAGTTCTCGGATGAAGGCGGTTCTCACGGGGCCCCTCCCAGCCCGGCTAACGCGGCTGCCAGTTGCGTCGCGTCCGGCGACCGGTAATGCCATTCAAGGCGGTTCTCCATGAATTCCACGCCCTTGCCTTTGACGGTGTGGGCCACCAGGCAGTTTGGCCGGCCGCGTTCCCACGGCAACGTGTCCAGAGCGGCGCGGATTTCGTCATGGTTGTGGCCGTCGAGCTCGCGCACCGCCCAGCGGAAGGCGCGGAGTTTTTCCACGAGAGGCCCGAGTTCAGCCACCTCGGCCACCGAGCCGAGACTCTGGATTTTGTTGTAATCCACGAGCACCACCAGGTTGTCCAGCCGATGTTGCGGCGCCAGGAGGAGCGCCTCCCAGTTCGAGCCTTCATCAAGTTCGCCATCGCTGACGAGGACAAACACGCGGTGGGACAGCCCGCGGCGCCGGGCGGCCAGTGCCATGCCCAGACCAAATGGCAGCGCATGGCCCAAGGAACCCGTGGAGAATTCGACGCCGGGCACCTTGTGGCTGATGTGCGACATGAGCCGCGAGCCATCGGCCCCGTAAGTTTCGAGTTCGGCGACGGGAAAGCACCCGCGCAGGGCCAACGTCGCGTAGAGCGAGGTGCAGGAGTGTCCTTTGCTCAGCAGGAATCGATCGCGCTCCGGCCAGGCGGGATCGTCGGGCCGGAAGCGGAGGATGTCGGTGTAAAGCACCCCCAGCAGGTCGGCCATCGAAAGGGCGCCGCCGACGTGGGAGGCGCGGGCGCGCGCCACCATCTGCAGCGCATGACAGCGCGCCTGGCGGGCCAGTTCGACGCTGGACATTCGGTCCATTCAGGCGGCCTTGCCCGCGAGCACTTGGCGGATGCAGCAGCAGACGTAGTCCACCTCGTCGCGGGTCAGGCAGACGCCACTGGGCAGGTTGATGGCCTGGTCGCCCACGCGCCGGGCCACGGGTGCGGGTGATTGTTTCAGCGGCCAGATCGGGTATTGCGAGATGGCCGGGAAGACGGAGCGCGTGTCCACGTTCCGTTTCCTGAGCTGGTCGCGCAATTCGTCGCGCGTGGCCGGCGCCGCCTCGTCGAGCCGGAGGCTGCTCATCCAGTAAATGCTGCGCGCCCAGGATTGCTCCCGATTGAGAACAATGTGCGGCACACCGGCGAGACCCTCCGCATACCAGGAGAAAACCCGGCGCTTGGCTTCGACCATCGCGTCGTTCCGCTCCAACTGGCCCAGCCCGATGGCAGCGAGCGGGTTGGCCATCTTGTACTTCACGCCGTTGGATTGGATCCAGAATGTGCCTGGCTTCCTGCCCTGGTCCCAAATCGAATAGGCCTTTTCATGAAGCTTCGGATCGCGCGTCAGCAACATGCCGCCTTCGCCGGTCACCGCGAGTTTCGCTCCCTGAAAACTGAAGCACGCAAAGTCGCCAAACGAACCGGTCCGCCTTCCTTTGTATTCGGCTCCGATCGAAGGTGCGGCATCCTCCACAACGAACAAGCCGTGCTGGCGCGCGATGGCCAGGATGGGGTCCATGTCGCAGGGATGCCCGTACAAATGGACTGGCATGACGGCCTTGGTGCGGGAGGTAATTTGGGCCTCGAACGACGCCGGATCGAGGCACCAACTGTCGAGGTCAATGTCGGCGAACACCGGCGTCGCGCCGACGTAAAGCACCGCGTTGGCGGTCGCCACCCACGTGGTGTCCGGGACGATGACCTCGTCTCCCGGCCCAATGCCCAGCGCCGCCAGCGCGATGTGCAGTGCGCCGGTGCAACTAGACGTGGCGATGGCGTGGGGCACACCGATGTACTCCGCGAATTGCTTCTCGAACGCCGCCAGGTAGCGATTCCACTGGTGGTTCCAACCATACTTGGTGGCCTGGTGGGCGTAACTCGCCTCGCGGGCGGAGATGCTTGGCCCCGCGGTGAGGATGGTCGTCTGACCCGCCTTCCCGGCGCCGGGACGGAATACCAGAGTGCCACGTTCGCCCAAGAAGAAGCCGGCACCGGTTAAAAACTCGCTTGGAGCTCCGGCGCGGACAATGATGCACTCTGGCCAGAGTGTGTTCGCCGCCCAACGGCAGACAGCATTCACCGCTTCCGCCAGCCCAGAATGGCCAGCGACAACGCCCAACTCCAACTCCAGATTGTCTCCGAAGCCGCGAGTGAAGGCTATGATCCCGGTCCGGCGGCCATGCTTGTCGAGCACGAGGAAACCCAACCGATCCGCGGCGGCAAGTAGCGATTCGAACCAGGCCTTGGCCGCGGCGGGCTCTGTCGCCGCACCCGGCAGCGGCGAACTGCCGGCCGCATTCCACGCGGCAATCTCCCCGGGCAGATCCGGATCGTCGGCATGCAGCTTCGCCAGCGGCACGACCATGCCGGCGCTGGCGGGGAGGTCCAGTCCCTTCGCGAAAAGGTCCTCCAGTTTCGCGGTCGCCTTCAGAAAGGCGAACTCCTGCGTAATGGTGTCTTGGTATGTGCGAGAACGGCGTGTGTTCATTGCAGAAATCACTTTACGGCCTCCCGGAGACGCTGGCAGACGAAGGCGATATCTTCACGCGTGACGTTGAACGCGCCGGGCAGGAGAACGCCTCGAGCCTCCACTTTCGCGCTTTCCGGGTTGGGGAAACGGTTTTGGAACATTGGCATAAGGCTGACCCGCGGCTGCGCAGGGCGGGCGTCAATGTTGTCCTTGCGCAACTCGGCCAGAATTTCCTCGCGGGTGCGCTGGACCGAGTCGCCAATCAGCATCGGCGGGTAGCAATAGGTGCTCTGTGTGCCGGGCGCCTCGTGAATCAACTTGACGCGGTCAAAGTCCGCCAGCCCCGCGCAATACCACCGCCAGATTTCCCGCTTTTTCGCCACCAGTTCATCAATGCGGCCAAGCTGGGCATGGGCCAGGGCCGCCGGCAGGTTGGGCATCGTGTAATTGAACCCCACGTAGTCGGACCAATACTGCCTCGCCGAATCGGTGCGGCCGTAACTCGCGAGAATGCCCGCCATTTCGAACAGCTTGGGATCGTCGGTCACCAGCGCGCCGCCCTGGCCGCCGATGGCCACCTTCGCCCCCTGAAAGCTGAAGCAGCCCGCCGCGCCGATCGTCCCGACCTTCCGTCCCTTGTATTCCGCGCCCAGCGCCGGGGCGGCGTCCTCGATGACCTTCAGGTCGTGTTCGCGGGCAATGACCATGAGTTCGTCCATCGCGGCCGGGTGACCGTTCCAATGCACGACGAGGATCGCCTTGGTTCGCGGGGTGATGGCTTTGCGCACGGCTTCCGGTGAGAGGCACCACGTGTCCGGATCCACGTCCACACAGACCGCGGTGGCGCCGACGTAAACGATGGGGATGGCGGAGGCGACACAACTGCTGTCGGTCGTGATGACTTCATCCCGCGGTTTGATGCCGGCGGCGGCGACGGCCAGGTGAATGGCGGCGGTTCCCGAGTTCGTGGCGAGGGCATGTTTCACTCCGAGGAACTGGCACAGGCGCTCTTCCAGTTGTTTGGCATGAACCCGGTAGTTTTGGTAGAAGCCGTTTTGCACGGCCTCCTTCACTGCCTCCACTTCGTGGGCGGTGATCCACGGACCGGCGTAGTTGATTTTCGGGCGCATATTCAAAAGTGACGCTCTCCCGGCTGCCGGCTGCGAACGACCCGGGCCGGCACACCATAGGCGAGGGAGCAAGGCGGCACATCGTGGAGCACCACCGCGCCGGCGCCCACCACCGCGTGATCGCCAATCGAAACTTTGTGCGAGAGGATCGCGCCAACGCACACGCAGGCACATTCGCCGATAACGCAGTTGCCACCAGTGGTGACGCCGGGCAGCAGGCTGGCGCAGGACCGCATTTCGCCGTCGTGGTCCAGCGAAGCCTTGGTATTGACGATGCAGTTCTCGGCGATCAAACAGCCAGTATTGATGATCGCCCCCGCCAAGACAAGCGTACCCGGGCCAAGAACGACATCCGTGGCGACGACACTCTGCGGATGAAGGATGCTCGTGAGTTCGAAGTCCGGAACGGCCGCCCGTAGTTTCGCCGCCACCTGCTGTCGGGTCCAGTTGTCGCTGATGCCGAGAAAGAGGCGGCGGACGTCATGGCGTTTCAGCAGGTCAGCCAGGTTGTCTGGGTGGCCAAGGATTGGAATCCCGCGCACGACCTGACCGGTTGGTTTGAAGGAGTCCAGGAAGCCAACCACTTCCCGCCCCGCGTGCCGGGCGGCATCAGCGGCCACCGAGCCGTGCCCCGAGGCTCCCACGATGAAGATTCGGTTCTCCGTGGTTTTCATGTCCGGGAGAGATTCATTCCCACGCATCCGTCCGAACACGCCCCGGCTCAATCCCTCGCGCCAGCAGGTCGGTCGTTAGAGATTTCAACATAACCGGCGGGCCGGAGAGGTGGAAAACGGAGTTCGGAGTGCAGAAGTCGGAAGCGGGGGGCCAGAGCGGCTCCAATGCAATGCGGCCAGCCAGGCAATGCGGGACGCGGGGCAAGCCGGCCATCCGTTGCGAGAAACCCGCAGCCGCCACCTCCGTGAACAAGACCAGATCGAAGGCTGGCACGCGCGCGAGCCGGTCCAGGATCATTTCCTGAAACAAAAGCAATGCCGGCGTCCGCGCGCCATAGACCAGCGTGACCTTGCTGGTTGTTTCTGGCGACAGGGCCTCGAGGAACGCGGTGAACGCGCTGATGCCCGTGCCGCCCGCGATCAGCACCGCGTCGCCCGCGCCGTCGATCACGAAGTCGCCGTAGGGCAACTTCACCCAGACTTCGCTCCCCACCTTGAGCGTCTGCTCCATGCGGGTGGTGTAACGCCCTTTGACCGCGTAGCAGATGCGCAGCCGGTTCCGTTCGCGCGGCGAGCTGGCGATCGAAAAAACCCGCGACTCGGGCCAAAAACCGCTCGGGTCGTACTCGTCCACCGTGAGGTGCAGAAATTGGCCCGGGCGAAACGCCGGCACAGCACTGGTGGGCGTGAGATCGACCGTGTACACGCGCCCGCCGTGGTCTGCGATGGCGGCCACCGTGCACCGGATCTTGCGCGGCATGCTCATCGGGCAGTCTTGCTGGCGATGAATCCATCGACCGTTCCCAGCACGTGCCGGATCATTTCCTCCGTGAGTCCCGGATAAACGCCGATGAAGAAGGTGTTGGTCGTGATGACGTCGCTGTTGGTCAGCAGGCCAGCCACGCGATGCTCGATCCCCGCGTAGGCGGGGTGTCGGAGCAGGTTGCCGCAAAACAGATTCCGCGTCTCGATGCGCGCGGTCTCCAAGGCGTTGACCAGGTCGGCGCGGGTGAACGGCGCTTCCGGCCGCACGGTGATGACGAAGCCGAACCACGACGGATCGGCCTTCGCCGACGCCGTGTGGAGGATCAGGTGCGGCTCGTGCTGCTTCAGCCCCGCGGCCAGGGCGGCGTGATTGCGTTTCCGCGCCGCGACGAACTCCTCCACCTTGGCCAGTTGGGCGACGCCGATGGCCGCCTGCATGTCCGTGACCTTCAGGTTGTAGCCGATGTGCGAATAGACGTACTTGTGGTCGTAGCCGAAGGGCAGGGTGCCGAATTGCTGGCCAAACCGCTTTCCGCACGTGTTGTTCTCGCCGCCGGCGCAGTAGCAGTCGCGACCCCAGTCGCGGAAACTGCGCGCGATCCGGGCCAGGTCGTCGTTGGCGGCCACGACGGCTCCGCCTTCGCCCATCGTGATGTGGTGCGCAGGATAGAAACTGAACGTGGCAAGGTCGCCGAACGTGGCGGTGAGCTGGCCGCTGTAGCGGCTGCCCAGCGCATCGCAATTATCCTCGATGAGCCACAAACCGTGCCGGTCGCACCACGCGCGCAGTTCCCGCACCGCGTACGGCACGCCCATCGTGTGCGCGATCATGACCGCCTTCGTCTTCGGACCGCGAGCCGCCTCGATCTTTTCCAGCGCCGGCACGTACGTTCCGAGTTCGACGTCCACGAACACCGGCACGGCGCGGTTTTGGATGATGGGGTTGACCGTGGTGGGAAAACCGGCCGCGACGGTGATGACTTCGTCGCCGGGTTTGACCTGCCGTTCCTTCAGCCGCGGCGAGGTCAGCGTGGAAAAGGCGACCAGGTTCGCGGACGAACCGGAGTTGACCAGGATCGCGTTCTCGACGCCGAGGTAAGCGGCCAAACCGGCCTCGAATTCCTCGGCATAACGTCCGGCCGTCAGCCAGAAATCCAGCGAGGAATCCACCAGCGAAACCAGTTCGCTCGCGTCGAAGTACCGCCCGGCATAGCGCACGGCGTCCTCGCCGGGGCGGAATGGCCGGCGCGGTTCGGCGGCGTGGTATTCGCGAACGAGATCGAGAATCTGGCGGCGTAAAGTGCGTCGGTCGCTCATGGGGTTTTGGTGGCGGTGTCCCGCGCGGGGAGCGCCCAAGGCAAGCCGAGCGTGCGGGCCTGGGCGGTGTAAGCCGCGATTTGTCCGGCGGTCAAATCTTGGAGGTTCGTCTCGGCGGGGTTGGTTTCGGCCCGGCGATACCAACTCACGGTGGCGGCCACGGCTTCGCGGAACCCCCAGACCGGCGACCAGCCCAGGACGGCGCGGGCCTTGTCGGTGGCGAGCTGCAACAAGCTGGCTTCGTACGGCGCTTGGGGATCGCTTCGGTCCTCCCAGCGTCCCGGCCAATGTCGGAGAATCTCGCCCACCACCTCGCCCACGGTGCGGTTCGCATCCGCGTCGGGCCCGAAATTGAACGCGCTGGCGATTGCTTCCGGCTTCAACGACCGGAGCTCGGGTCGTCGCAGCAACGCGCCCAGCCAGAGGTACCCGGACAACGGCTCGAGGACGTGCTGCCAGGGTCGCGTGGACCGCGGGTTGCGAACCGGGATGGGTTCGCCGCGAGCCAGGGCGCGCACGCTGTCGGGCACGATGCGGTCCTTGGCCCAATCGCCCCCGCCGATCACGTTGCCCGCGCGCGCGCTTGCCACCCGCACGGGGCCTTCGGCGAAGAACGAGCGGCGCATCGAGGCGATCACGATTTCCGCTGCGCCCTTGCTGGCGCTGTACGGATCGTGGCCGCCCAGCGGATCTTCCTCGCGGTAGCCGAAGACCCAGCCCCGGTTCTCGTAGCACTTGTCGCTGGTGACGCACACCACGGCGCACGGCCGCGCGCAACCACGCAACGCTCCCAGCAGGTTCGCGGTGCCTTGGACGTTGACGGCAAAGGTGTCTTCCGGCCGCTCGTAGGATTCGCGCACGATGGCTTGGGCAGCCAGGTGGAAAATGTAGTCCGGTTGCGCCCGCGCGATCACTTCGCGGACCGCCCCGGCATCCCGTAAATCAGCCCGCCGGTCGTGCAATCGCCCGGCCAGTCCGAGCTGGTCGAACAGTGCCGGTTTCGTCGTCGGATCGAGGCTGAGACCGGTCACCTCCGCGCCGAGCGCGAGCAACCATTCGGCGAGCCAGGCGCCTTTGAAGCCGGTATGGCCGGTCACCAAGACCCGCCGGCCGCGATAGCTCGCGGCAAACGGTTCGGTGTCAAC
>JAKCAB010000703.1 GCA_021839785.1 bacterium
GGCCGGTGGTCGTTTGCCAGCACGGCTTGGAAGGACGGCCAACGGATGTCGCCGATCCGCGGGTTCAGAACGCGGCTTACCACCAGTTCGCCTACCGGCTGGCGGAGCGGGGCTTGGTCACGTTCGCCCCGCAGAATCCGTACCTTGGCGGCACGCGGTTCCGCCAGGTTTTGCGCAAAGCCCAGCCGCTGGGGCTGACGCTGTGGTCCTTCATCGTCCGGCAGCACGAAGTCATCACCGACTGGCTGGCGGCGCAGGACTTCGTCGATTCCCAGCGGATCGCCTTTTACGGCCTAAGCTACGGCGGCAAGACGGCGATGCGCGTGCCGGTGCTGGTGGATCGCTATTGCCTGAGCATTTGCTCCGCGGACTACAACGAGTGGATCTGGAAAAACGTCTCCGCGCGCTCGCCGTATTCCTATCTCTGGACAATGGAGTACGACATGCCGGAATGGAATCTCGGCAACACGTTCAACTACGCCGAGCTGAGCTGGCTGATCTGCCCGCGGCCGTTCATGGTCGAGCGCGGCCACGACGACGGCGTGGCGCCCGACGAATGGGTGGCGTACGAGTTCGCGAAGACGCGCCGGCTGTACGACAAACTCGGTTTGGGTGACCGGACGGAAATCGAGTTCTTCAACGGCCCGCACTCGATCCACGGCGTGGGAACGTTCGACTTTCTGCACCGGCACCTGAACTGGCCGAAGCCGTGAGGCCGGCGCAACCCGGCACGTCGGCGCGCGGAATCGCTCGCCATCTTTTGGCCGGCTGGCAGACTTGCGGCGTGTGTTTGGGACGAACAATTCGGCTACCGCTGGCGTTCTTCGTCGCCGCTTGGACCTGCCTGGGTGGTGGAAGCGTCGGCGTTGAGGCGCAGACGCCGCGTTGGTCGCTGGACGACGCGGTGCTGGTGGGCGATGACGCGTACCAAGTCGGCAGCCTCGCCGCCGACGCGGGCACGGAGACCTCTGGCATTGTCATGAGCCGCTCGCGGGTGAACCGGTTCTGGGTTCACAGCGACGGCGATCGGAACAAGGTGTACGCCGTGGACGCCGCGGGGTGTGCTTGCCACGGTGAAAGTCTCCGGCTTCACGCCGGTCGATATCGAGGACATCGCCGCCGATTCAGACGGCAATCTTTACCTGGCCAACACCGGCGATAACACCGAGGTACGCGACGAGGTCGAGGTTGTTCGGTTGCCCGAACCGGCGCCAGGCGCGACCAAGGCGACGGTCACCGCGAGCTGGCGTTTGCGCTGGCCCGACACGCCGCGCGATGCCGAATCGCTGGTGATTCACGGCGGCTACGGGTGGTTGGTCGCACGCATCCGCAACGATGGCGAGGCCAGCAGCCTGGTCCGGTTTCGCCTGGACGCGCCCGGCACCGTGCAAACGCTCGAATACCTGGGCGACCTGCCGGTGTTCGATCCGGTGGCAGGTGCGGACTTGACGCCGGACGGCGCGCAGTTTGCGGTCACAACCAAGAAAGGCGCCTACGTTTGGCGGGTGGACGGCGACCTGACCCGGGCGCTCACCGACTGGCCAACCTTTAACAGCAATTCCACAGACACACAGAAGGAAGGGGCGTGTTTTGTGCCGCAGGGCCTGCTCGTTGTCGCCGAGACGCACGAAATGTATCTCTACGCCGGCGCGGCATTTCAGCCGGATGCCTGGACGTTGCGGATCACACAACTGGCGCCCGCGGCAGGCGCGCTGGAACTCACCTGGCAGGCGACCGTGGGAGTGGCGTGCATCGTCGAGACGCGGTCGGCCCTCGGCGCGGGCGGGTGGCAGTCCGTGGGGGCGGCGATTCCGGGGCAGGGCCGGCAGACGCGACTGCGCGTGCCGACCTCTGCGCCACCGGCGTTCTTCAGGGTTCGCAGCGACTGGTGACGGAGCCTGGGCGGAAGGACCGCGCCGGTCCATTTGTTTCGGAAGTGTCTTGGTTTGGTGGTGGCGGTGCTGCCGCACCGCCCTGCGCCGCGGCAGCGGCGCAGCCACCCATTTAAAATCAGGACACCACCTTTGTTTCGCCCGCCTTGCCAAGTCCCGGCCGCTCCCGCTAAATGAATGGCGTACCACGCTGAAACGTCGTTGAGTGGATAATCGGCCCGTGAAAACGCAATGAAGCTATGAACCTATCGATCCTCGGGAGACTTACCCGAACCCTCATTCCTGCCGTGGCGGCGGCGGCCATCCTGGCCACGGCCAATGCGGCCCCCAAACGCCTGCTGGTAGTCACCGCCACCAAAGGCTTCCGGCACAGTTCCATCCCCACCGCGGAGAAAATCATCGCCCTGCTTGGCGAGCAGTCCGGCAGCTACACTGTGGATTACTGTCGTGGCGGTCCTGACGGAAAGGACGACGCCGAGGTGCGCGAGAAGATGTCGCCCGATAACCTGGCCAAGTACGACGGCGTGGTCTTTGCGAACACGACGGGTGACCTGGCCATCCCCGACAAGGAGTTTTTCCTGAACTGGATCAAATCCGGCAAGGCCTTCATTGGCATGCATTCGTGCAGCGACACCTATCACGGCTACCCGCCGTACATGAAGATGCTGGGGGCCGAGTTTCTGACACACCATGCCCAGGTCGCCGTGGATGCGATCAACCAGGATCCGCACCATCCCGCGACCGCCCAGCTCGGACCGGACTTCAAGGTGTTCGACGAGATTTACCTGATGAAGAACTTCGACCGCAGCCAGGTGCACGGTCTCCTCACGCTCGACAAGCACCCCAACGACGGGTACCCCGGCGACTTTCCGATCGCCTGGTGCAAGGAATACGGCAAAGGCCGGGTGTTCTACACCTCGCTCGGTCACCGCGAAGACGTGTGGGACGCCGACTGGAAGGCCGGCAAGCGCATGAACTCGCCGGAGGTCAGCAAGGCGTATCAGCAGCACATTCTCGGCGGCATCCAATGGGCGCTGGGCCTCAAGCCCGGTGACGGCACGCCCCAAAGCACCGCTTACAAGGTCAGCGCGGAGGAAGCAGCGGCCGGGTTCAAGCCGCTGTTCAACGGCACCGACCTCACCGGCTGGCACTATCGCAATCCCGACGGTCGCAAGAGTTGGAGCACCCAGGACGGCATGCTCGTGAACACCCTCGGCAAAGACGAACACGGCACCGACCTCGTCACCGACGCGAAGTTCATGAACTTCACCGCCCGCTACGAGTACATGGTTCCGAAAGGCGCGAACAGCGGGTTCTACCTTCGCGGCCGGCATGAAATTCAAATCCTCGACGACGGCAACGCTACCCAGCCGTCCATCAGCAGCAACGGCTCGCTGTACAACCACACCGCGCCCAGCGTAATGGCGTCCAAGAAAGCGGGCGAGTGGCAGACGGTTGAGGCCACCATCGTTGGCGACAAGATCACGGTCATTCTCAACGGCAAGAAGATCATCGACAACGTGACCTGCGACAAAGGCACGGGCGGCCAGTTGGACAACAACGTCAAGGATCCCGGCCCGATCTTCGTGCAAGGCGACCACGGCGCCGTGGCCTTCCGCGACATGCGGATCAAGATGCTACCTTGACGAGCGACCGGGGAGTTCCTCCCGAGAAGAGGTTTCGCCAACTCCGGCGGTGCGGCAACGCCCCGCCGGAGTTGCTGCTTTTCGGCGTTGCGGATCTGCGCACATGGGGCGTGCACTCACTCTCGCAATCGATGGTCACGGAGTGACGCCGGCGTGCGTTGGGGTTGCTGGGGGTGGCCTGGATTAGCTTGAGCTTCGCCGGATTCACGGCTTAGACTGCGGTCATTCTGAAGCTCGATTTCCATCCTCAGGTTCGGGCCGCCGGGGGCTCGGTGTTCACCGCTGATTCGTCGAACGGTCTTGGCGCTCAAGGCGAGCATTGCCCCGGCACTCCTGCTCCGCGACCGCGCGTTCGCCAGGCGGCCTGGCTGGCGGGTTTGATCTCGATCTTCGGATTGCTTCCGGCCGTGGCGTTGGACTTGAGTTGCGCGGTCGTGGTTTCGCCGCCTGGCCTGACGGGTCCGGAGCGCAAGGCCGTTCTTCTGCTCCTCGACGAAGTCGAGAAGCGCAGTCAAATCCGGCTGCCGCAACAAACATCCTGGCCTACGTCGTCGGTGCCGGTCATCGCGGTCGGCCAGGCGCAGGCGCTCAAGGCGCTGGCCGGGCCTTTGGGCGGCGAGATTGCAGCAAGGCAGGGGAGTTCGAAACCCGAAGGCTTTGCTATTCGCACGCTCGGGACCGGAGATACCGCCGCGGTATGCATCGCCGGGAACGACGCCCGCGGAGTGCTCTACGGCGTGGGTTATTTGCTGCGCCAAATACGATTGGCGCCGGGCAGGATCACCGCACCGGACGGCCTGGCCGTCACCACGGCGCCGCGCTACGCCTTGCGTGGGCACCAACTCGGCTACCGGCCCAAGACCCACGCCTACGATGCCTGGGACGTGCCGACGTGGGAGCAATACTACCGCGATCTGATCGTGTTCGGCGTGAATGCAGTCGAGTTGATTCCGCCGCGCTCGGACGACGATGCGGACAGCCCGCATTTTCCGCTCCCGCCAATCCAGATGATGCAGCGCATGTCGCGACTGGCCGACGATTATGGGCTGGATGTCTGGATTTGGTATCCGGCGATGGACGCGGACTATTCCGACCCGGCGACGGTGGCGCGCGCGCTCGACGAGTGGGGTGCGGTGTTTGCGCAACTGCCCCGGATCGATGCCGTGTTCGTCCCCGGCGGCGACCCCGGCCACACGCGACCGCGCGTTTTGCTCGACCTGTTGGCCAAGGAAACCGAGGTTTTGCACCGCACCCATCCGCACGCGCAGATGTGGGTGTCGCCGCAAAGCTTCAACCAGGCTTGGCTGGACGAGTTCCTCGACATCCTTGCTCGCGAACAACCGGCCTGGCTCAGCGGCGTGGTTTTCGGCCCGCAAGTGCGCCTGAGCTTGCCCGCCTTGCGCCAGGCGGTGCCGGCCCGGTACCCGATCCGGCATTACCCGGACATCACCCACACGCGCCAGTGCCAATATCCGGTGCCGGATTGGGACACCGCGTTCGCGGTCACCGAAGGCCGTGAGTGCATCGACCCGCGGCCCACCGATGAAGCGGCGATCTTCCGTCTTTTGCAGCCGGGCACGCTGGGGTTCATCACTTACTCGGAGGGCTGCAACGACGACGTGAACAAGATCGTGTGGAGCGCGCTGGGCTGGGACCCCGACCAGCCGGTCATCCAGATTCTCCGCGAGTACAGCCGCTATTTCATTGGCGCAGCGTACACGGACGACTTTGCCCAAGGCTTGCTCGCGCTTGAACGCAACTGGCGCGGGCCGCTGCTGGCGAACGAAGGCGTCGAGACCACGCTCCAACAATTCCAGCGACTCGAGCGCACGGCTCCGCCTCGCTTGTTGCTGAACTGGCGGTTCCAGCAGGCGCTGTTCCGGGCCTACTACGACGCTTGCCTGCGGTGCCGGCTGCTTCACGAAACCACTTTGGAGAACGAAGCTTTGGACCAGCTTCGTGAAGCTCCGCGCGTCGGTCCGCAGCTTGCGCTGTCTGCTGCTGAGGCCACGCTGGATCGAGCCTTGACTCAACCGACCGCGCCCGCCTTGCGCGCGCGGGTGTTCGAGCTGGCCGAGTCATTGTATCAGAGCATCCGGATGCAATCGAGTGTCCCGCGGTACCAAGCCATCGCCGTGGATCGCGGTGCGTGTCTCGACACGCTGGATTACCCGCTGAACGACCGCCGTTGGCTGACAGAGCACTTCGCTGAGATTCGCCGGCGAAACACTGCGGCCGCGCAGTTGGCAGGCATTCGCGAAATCGTCGAGTGGACCGATCCTGGCCCCGGCGGTTTTTACGACGATCTGGGGGACATCGCCCGGCAGCCGCACCTGGTGCGCGGTCTGCCTTTCGATCAGGACCCAGCGAGCCTGGTGTCGTCCAAGGTCGGTTTCGAGGAAGGCGATGTCGTGGACGAGCCGGACGAGAAGCCCGAAGGCGCGCTGCGCCGCTCATGGCTCGACCACGCGGAGTCGCTCGGCGAGACGCCGCTGCAGGTCCATTACGACGATCTGGATCCGCACGCGCGGTACAAGGTCCGCATCGTCTATGGCGGTGACAGCCCGAAGCTGCGGATTCGTCTCGAGGCCAATGACGGCATCGAAGTCCATCCGTTCCGCGACAAGCGACCGCTCTATCGGCCGGTGGAATTCAACATCCCGGCCGCGGCTACGAGTACCGGTTCGCTCACCTTGACATGGCATCGCGAACCGGGCCTCGGCGGCAACGGCCGGGGTTGCCAGGTCGCCGAACTTTGGCTCATCAAGCGCCTGGACGTGGCGAAGGAGACCACCCGCCCATGAACTCCGATGTGCCCAGCCCACCCTTCGAGAACCCGGTCAAGCGGACTCTCGCCGCAGGCAAACCCGTCATTGGTGTTACGATCAGCCTGAACCACGTCGAGGCTGCCGCGCAACTGGCGGGGGCGGGATTCGACTTCCTGTGGATCGAAATGGAGCACGCACCCGTCTCCCTCGAAACGCTTCGGAACATTGTGCTGGCCACGCGCGGCCTGCCGGCGGTGCCGTTCGCCCGCGTGCCGGTCAACGCCTTGTGGACGGCCAAGCGCGTGTTGGATGCGGGCGTCTTGGGAGTCATGTTTCCGTTCACCAGCACACCCGAACTGGCGCGCCAGGCCGCGGCCGCCTGCCGGTATCCACCGCTGGGCCGACGAGGCTCCGGCGCGCGGCAGGCCACTTTTCGTTGGCCCGCAAGCGAAGGGTATTACGACTTTGCCGATCGAAACGTGATGGTGGTGGCAATCATCGAGGAAGCTGGCGCCGTGGAACAAATCGACGAAATCGCTGCGGTGCCGGACATCGATGTGCTCTTTATCGGCCCCAGCGATCTGGCGTTCTCGCTCGGTGTGCGCGGAGACATGAAGCATCCGCGCGTGCAGGAAGCCATGAGCCGGGTCCTCGCTGCCGCCACGCGGCACGGCAAGGTCGCCGGGCGTCTGGCCTTGACCGCCGACGACATCCGCGACGCGATCGCGCAGGGCTACCGTTTCATCCAGACCGCCAGCGAACTGGATTTTATGGCGGACGGTGTCCGCCGACTGCTGGCCGGGCTCGGTCACACGGCGCCGGAGCGCGGTGCCGGTGGAACTTACTGACCGGCGTGCGCGGCTTCGAAAAAGGCGTCGAGATTGGCTGGCGGCGTCTGGGGAGGGATGTCGCAGCCGGATGAGAGGACGTGGTTGTGGTAACCAGCCGTAATCGCGAGCAAGGTCCCGGTCGCGGTTGCGACCTCGTCCGGCTTGGATTGCACGAAGACCTTGCTCGGATCGAGGTTCCCGCAAACGACAACCGCCGCTGGCACTTTCGCCAACGCCGCGGGCAGGTCCATTGGTGCGCCGAAGTGAAGCACCCTCGCTTGTGACTCCAGGATTTGAGGGAGATGCACCAGCTTCGCACCGCAATTGTGAAGGATGACGGTGAAGTCCGGTCCGTCCACTGTGTTGACGATCCGCCGGATGTAGGCCGAGGAAAAACTTGCCAATGCCCGTGGCGAGAGCAGACCGGCCGTCGGCTCGGCCATGATGACGCCGTCGGCTCCCGCCGCCTTGAAGGCTTGAGCGTAAGCCGCGAGAAAGGCGGTGGTCTTTTCCAGCAGGAGGTGCGTGAGGTCGGGGGCCTCGAGGGTCAGTCCAAGCGCTTCGCTGACCCCATAAATGCGCGCCGCGAGCGAGAACGGTCCCACCATCCCCCCAAACACCAACGGCCGGCCAGGCAAGGTTCGGAGCTGACCGACGGTGTCGAGGTACACCCCCGTTCGCGCCGTGCCCGGTTCGGGAACCGGGAGTCGTTCGGCTGAGGCGCGATCGGTGGCCAGGCGCCCAAGGACGGTCGGGACTTCGCCGTCGCTGAAGTGCACTGCGCAGCCGAAGGCTTCGGCCTCGGCGCTGAGGTCCATCGCCGACAGCACCACCGGCAGCCGGTAGCGTCGGGGCAGCGCGGCGACAGCGGCAGCCTGGGCTGCGGCGTCGGTAACCATCTGCCGGATGGTCGCGCCGCACAGGCTCGCGCCGGGAAAAGTCAGCACGGGCATGACCAGGCGATGGTTTTGGCTGGAGAGGAGATCAGCAAAGTGGGGCATGGCGCTGTGGGCTAACTGCGATTGATCCGTTCGACCAGAGACGTGGTTGACCGGCCGGGGACACCGCCAACCACCGCGACGCGTCCGCCCCAACTCTCGACGAGGCAGCGCTCTTCCTGGTTGATCGTGTCGATCGTGTAGTCGCCGCCTTTGGCGTAAATGTCCGGCTTGGCGGTCCGCAGGAAACTCATCGCGTCCACTTCCGGGAAGACGCATACGGCGTCCACGGCCTCCAGCGCGGCGAGAACGGTGGCACGATCGTGCGCCGGGTTCAGTGGCCGGCCGGTGCCTTTCAACGCGCGAACGGAGGCGTCGCCGTTGAGGCCGACCAGGAGGGCGTCGCCCAAATTCCGCGCGGCTTCCAGGTAAGTCACGTGGCCGGCGTGGAGCAGATCGAAGCAGCCATTGGTGGCGACCACGCGTTTGCCGGCGGCGCGCATGGCCGTGCGCCAGCCGGCAAGGTCTTCCAGCCGGAGAATTTTCGCCCGCAGATTCACGCGCCGATTGTTCTCCGGCCGCGGGCCAGTCCGCAAGGTGGAAGCCGTCCAACCAGGTCAGACCGGCGTCGGCACCGCAGGCCGGCGGGCTTGTGCAAATCGGGCGAATGTCCCCGCCGCCGTCTGCGTCCAACGGTCCGACGGCAGGGTTCGGCGGCTGGCCCGAGCGGCCATTTTCCGGGCGGGAAGATCAGTTGGGGCGGGGCTTGCCGTGGAACCAAAATTACCTTTGCAAATTGGGTCTCAGCCCGCAGAGTGCGCCCGGCCGGCGGGCGGGGATGAAGCAAAGGTGGCAATGGCCGGGTGTGACGCAGCTTTATGAACAACGAAATCGTTTCTGGATTGAATCGACGTGACTTCCTGCGCGGGGGATCCGTGGCGGCATTTATGACGATGCTGGGTGGGGTGCCCATCCTGGCTGCCGAGGAGAAACCCGCAGCCGCGCCGGAGGGCACGACCAACTACAAAGGCGAGACCCCGCCAGTGAACGTGGGGGTGATCGGCTGCGGCGCGTGGGGACGCGAGATTCTCAAGACCCTCTCGACCATTACCTTTGCGCCAGTGGTGGCGGTCTGCGACCACTACCCGGCCTATCTCCGGCGCGGAGCGAATCTGGTCCCCAAGGCGGAGAAGTACGCGGACTACAAGGAACTTCTGGCGAACAAAGACGTGCAGGCGGTGATCGTGGCGACGCCCAGCCACCTCCACAAAGAGTTCGTCCTCGCGGCGCTCAAAGCGGGCAAACACGTGTATTGCGAGGCGCCGCTGGCGACGACGATCGACGACGCCCGCGCGATTGCCACCGCGGCGAAGAAGCACCCGAAGCTCAACTTCCAGCCGGGCCTCCAGAATCGCTCCGACAAGCAGATCGTGAACCTCATCAAGTTCGTGCGCAGCGGCGTGGTCGGCACGAACCTCTGCGGACGCGCCCAGTTCCACAAAAAGATGAGCTGGCGGATCGCGACCTCGAACCCCGAGCGGGAGGCGGAGATGAACTGGCGGTTGATGAATGCCACCTCCGGCGGCCTGGTGGGTGAACTGGGCGTGCACCAACTGGACATCGCCAACTGGTTTTACAGCGCCACACCGGTCAGCGCCGAAGGCGTGGGGGCGCTGAGCCACTATAAGGACGACGGTCGCGACGTATTTGACAATGTGTCCGCCACCCTCCGCTACCCGAATGGCATCTATTTCAACTACGAGGCCACGATCGCCAACTCGTTCGATGGCGAAATGGGCATGTTCTTCGGCTCGGACGCGGCCATCATGATGCGCGAACGCCGCGCCTGGATGTTCAAGGAAGCCGACGCCCCCGCGCTGGGCTGGGAAGTCTATGCCAAGAAGGACCAGTTCTACAAAGAGAGCGGCATGGTGCTCAAAGCCGGCGCCACCAAGCAGGACGCCCAGACCGCCAAGGCGGCCGCCTCGGATGTCGTGGACGAGAAGTCGGGGCTCCAGTACGCGCTCGAGAACTTCCTGATCAACTCGTACAACCTCGGCGCGGGAGTGAAGGACTTCCTCGACACCTACGGCGAAGGCAGTGAGGACGACTTGAAGGCCTTCTTGAAAGAGCAGGGGAAGAACCGCGAGCCCGCAGCCGATTATCAAGATGGCTATGAAGCCACCGCGACCGCCATCAAGGCCAACGAAGCGATCCTCAAGGAAGGCAAGCTCGAGATGGGCAAGGAGTGGTTCCAACTCGCTTGATTCCCGGGGCCGGCCACGTGAATTTTCGCAGCGGCAAGACAATCCAACTGGCAGAACGACTATGAAACTCAAAACGACGTATTGGACATGGGGCACGGTGGCGGCGCTCACCTTGGCGGTCGCCGCGCAGGCGGCCGATTCGGTGCGCCTGACCTCCAAGCCGGGCAGCAAGGTCAGCATCGACGGCACTTCGAGCATTCACGAATGGACCGTCGAGGGCGCCATCATCAAGGGAGCCTTCGAGGTGGAACCCGAGTTCCTCAGCGACAAATCGCTCAAATCCGTCAAGAGCCTCACCACCGACGGCGCGTGTCCGAAAGCCGAGATCAGCATCCCCATCCGCTCCCTCAAGAGTGGCAAGCAGAAGATGGATGAGATCATGCAGGAGGCGATGAAGGCCACCGAGCACAAGGAAATTGTGTACAAGCTCACCGCTATGAAGGTGAAAGGCGATGTGCCTGCTACTGGCACGCCGGTCAAGTTCGACACCAAGGGCGACCTTACGATCGCCGGCGCGACCCAGCCGTGCGAAATGGAGGTCACGATGAACCGGCTCGACGACGGCAAGGTGAAATTCATCGGCGAGAAGAAGCTGAAGATGACCGACTTCAAAATCGCACCCCCGTCGCCGCAGATTCCGGGCATGGACAGAATCACGACGGGCGACGACATCACCATCAAGTTCGAGTGGTTGACGGCGCCGGCCAAGTAAGATCTTCCTCCGTTTTCGTCGGGCGCGGCCTACAAAGCCGCGCCTTTTCTTTTTCGGCAAGCGCAGGCTCCAGGAGTGCGGCACCAGCCGCGCCGCGGCTCGCGCTTCCCTTCGAGACCCAATGGAGGCAGGCTATGGGCCAGTACTCAACCGGCTATGAAAACCCATCACCATTTTGCCCTCGTCCTCAGCGTGTTCGTCGTCACGCGTTGGTCGTCCACCGCGGCACCCCTGCTGGAGGATCCCGGCCTGGCGGCCCGGCACGCCAGCTTCGCCGAACTCGCAGCTCAAACCAATGTGTTGTTCGCCGAAGACTTCGAGTCCGGCAGCCTCGCCGATCTGGCGAGGCGCTGGTCCGAAATCAGCAACGCCAAGGGCCGGGTGCTTGAATTGAGCCGCGACACGCCGCCGGGAAGTCCGGGCACGCGTTCGCTACAGATGACCGCCACTTTGGGTGAAAACACCGGCGGGCATTTGTACGCGCGGTTGCCGCGCGCGGTCGAAACCGCCTTCGCCCGCTTCTATGTAAAGTTCGCCGAGGACACTGGCTATCTCCATCACTTCGTCACTTTGGGTGGATACCGGCCGGCCACGGCCTGGCCGCAAGGCGGCGCCGGCGAGCGCCCGCGCGGCGATGAGCGCGTGACCGTGGGCATCGAACCGACCGGCGACTATGGCCGCCATCCCGCGCCCGGCATCTGGAACTTCTACGCTTACTGGCCGGAGATGAAAGGGTCCGCCGACGGCCGCTTTTGGGGCAATTCGCTCAAGCCGGTCCGCCCCGCGGTGATCCCGCGCGGCCAGTGGCAATGCGTCGAAATCATGCTCAAGTTGAACTCCACGCCCGCCGCCCACGACGGCGAACTGGCGCTGTGGCTGGACGGCAAGTTGACGGCGTATTTCCACCCCGGCGTGCGGCGCGGTCGCTGGACGGGCATGGGTTTCGACTTGGTGAAGTCCGACGGCGAGCAGTTCGAGGGTTTTCGCTGGCGCACTAACGGCGGTTTCAAGATCAACTTCTTCTGGCTGCTCGACTACGT
>JAKCAB010000045.1 GCA_021839785.1 bacterium
ATCGACGCAGATGGGAAAGGCTTTGCGGCCACGGGTAAACCTAGCCCGTGGGGCGAACCGGCTTCCATTTCATCCGCCGCCTTGTCTCGGTCTTATTCGCGTTCATTGGTGTCCATTGGTGGTGGTCAGGCTGCTTTTCGGCTTTCCTGGCTTCCCAATTCGGACTCGGCGCCTGTGCGCCTCGGCGGTTTGCTTTCCGGAAGTTCTGCGGCAGACTCCGCCGCATGGCTTACGAATTCAGGCTGCAGCGGAGGGTGGAGTTCTCCGAGACCGACGCCGCCGGCATCGTGCATTTCTCGAATTTCTTCCGGTACATGGAGAGCGTGGAGCACGCGTTCTTCCGGTCGCTGGGGTACTCGGTCATGCTCAAAGACCACGCGCCGCCACTCGGTTTCCCGCGCGTCCACGCCGAGTGCGATTACCAGTCGCCGCTGCGGTTCGAGGACCTGGTGGAAATGCATCTGCTGGTGCGCGAGAAGAAACCCAAGTCGCTCACCTATCTGATCCGCTTCGTGAACCTCAGCGCTCAGCCGCCGCGCGAAGCGGCCCGCGGCCTTCTCACCGTGGTTTGTGTCCAGAAAAACGGGGACGGAAGCTTCGCCTCGACCCGCATCCCGCACGAACTGGCCGAGAAGATCAAGGTGGCGCCGCCCGAACTGCTTGCCTGAGCGCATGCGGCCGCTCAGTCGCCGGGCACCAGCGTCCACATCCCTTTGGGGGCATTGGTGGTGCCGGTGCCGACGGTTTCGGTGATGCGGTGGATGGCGACGTGGCCGTCGTGGAAGAGGTAGTTGAACCGTTGGCTGTGGAGGCCGTACGCGGCGGTGCCCCACGGCTGTTTCCCGTTGAAGACGATCTGGAACGGGCTTTGCTCGGAGTACGTGCCGCTTTGCGCCTGGCCCGTGGGCGCCATGCAGAACGAAGGCCAGTCGTTGCCGCAGATGTTGCCCCCTTCAGGTTGTTCGACCAGCAGGATGGTGCCGGCCGGATCTTGGACGACGGTTTCCTTGTACCCCCTGGCCTCCCAATCGGGCAGTGAACCCGGCGCCGTGCCGCGCAGGTTGTAATAGACACCCACGCCGTAGTTGGGAGGCGGCAAGGCCCCGTTCTTGGTGCTGATCATGAAGTTCGGGCCGGCGTAGTTCATGGCGTACGTCCGCCGTTGTCCGAAGGTGGCCCACGCGATGCTGATCTGAATGCGATCGGCCGGGCAACGCAGGATGCGCGGGATGGTGGCCGGGTCGGCGATGCCGCCGGAGATGCCCACAATCAGGTCCGCGTCCGGCGCCGAGCCGCCGATGTAGCGATGGAGGTAATCGTCCCAGGACAACTGATACTGGTAATCACCGGTGGAATAGGCCGTGGGCGGGTACTGGTCGTCGTGGTCCAAAGCAAACATGGAGAAGGCCAGTCCCAGTTGCTTCATCTGCGAGGTGCACCGGAGGCGCTGCGAGCGGTTCTTGGCCCCGGCCAGAGCCGGCAGCAGCAGGCTCGCCAGGATGGCGATGATCGCAATGACCACCAACAGTTCGATCAAGGTAAACGCGCGTCCGGCGCACCCACCACGCGACGGCGCGGTGATTGGCGCTCCGCAAGCCGGGCAACGGGTCAACGGGAAAGCGTGGCGCATAGGACCTTTCAGCATGGACTACGGATTGGCCAGGTAAACTCGGAGATTTTTGCTGATGGCGTACTGCTGGCCTTTCGGGGCGGCGGGGATGCGCTCCAGGTATCCTTTGGCAACCAGTTCGTCCAGGGTCTTGGGCGCCTGGCGCTGCTCGGCCGCGTACTTCCGCACCAACTGCGTCAATTGCGCGGCGGTCTCCGCCGCCTGCTCCACGCTCGGCGTGTCCCCCTCGGCGGCGGCTGGAGTCGGAGACGAAGCGTTCGAGCTGGATTTCCTGCAGCCCGCGCACACGGCGAAACAGGCGGTCAGGACCAGACTGACGAACCAGCGGGAGTTCACGCCGGCAATCTCCGTCTGAACGCGGACGTGTCAATCTCATACCCATCCTCACTGGGCGCGCCACGCTGGCCATCGTCGCTTTTGGGGGTCGGTTCCCGTGGCCCACGTCCCTGATCATAGTCGGCCCGCTCGTCCTCGTCGGCGTTCTGTTCCTGTTGAGTTGGCTGCGCCAGGCCGAGCGCCGGCAAGTCACCACCACCTCAGTTTCTTCACCCTGATTTTCCGCGGCTTGGTCGCCACCAGGTAGCGCAGCGTGTCGGTGGCGGCCTTCGGCGCCGGCTCGGACCACGCAAGTGGCTTGCCTGAGCGCGCGCCGCCGGTTAACGCTTTCAGCGCATGTTGAAGGACCTAATTCAATGGTACCTCGCCTCGCTCGACGCGGGCGGTTACCCGCTCATCGCGCTGTTGATGGCGATCGAGAGCTCGGTGATGCCGCTGCCCAGCGAGTTGGTGATCCCGCCGGCGGCCCATCTGGCCAATGCCACCGGGCGCTTCAGCCTTGTGGGCGTGGTGGTCGCGGGCGCGATCGGTTCCTGGGTCGGGGCGAGTGTCATGTATTGGGTTTCGCGGCTCGCCGGCCGGCCGTTTGTGATGCGCTTCGGGAAATACGCGTTCATCACGCCGGAGAAGGTGGAGGGCGCCGAGCATTGGGCGGCGAAGTTTGGCGCGTGGGGTATTTTTGTCGCGCGCATGTTGCCGGTGGTGCGGCATCTGATCGGCATCCCGGCCGGCGTGGTGCGGATGAATTTCAAGGTCTATTCGCTCTACACGCTAGCTGGGTCGGCGTTGTGGTGCGGCGTGCTCTGCTGGCTGGGGGTAACGATGGGCCAGGACGAGCAATTGCTCGCCGGCAACGCCAAGCGCATCGGCCTGTGGCTGGGCGGTATCGTGGTTGTGCTGGCCTTGATCTACTACTTCTTCGTCCACCGCCACATGAAGGCCGGCGCTGCGAAGCCGGCCACGCCACCCGCTTGACCGTCGTGTCCAAGGTTGAAAAAGAGCGTTTCGCCATCGCCCAGTTGGACGACCGGCCCGCGTTGACTTGTCCGTGCGGCGAGGCCCGGCGCGCCTTCGCCGGTCTCGCTGGTGCCCCGGCCAGCGTGCACTTGACCGACATCCATACGGATGCGCGCACGCATTACCACCGGCGAATGACCGAAATTTACGTGGTTTTGGAGGGCGAAGGCGAAATCGAGCTGGACGGCCAACGCTTCCCGCTGAAGCCGCTGACGGCCGTGCTGATTCAGCCGGGCTGCCGGCATCGCGCCATCGGACGATTGCGGATCTTGAACGTGCCCGTCCCCGCGTTCGACCCCGCCGACGAGTGGTTCGATTAAGCTTAAAGAACCTCAGATGGACACCGATAAACGCAGATAGACGCCGTAACGCCAGTGTGTTCAATGCCAGCGGCAGGTTTGCCCGTTGGAGGGCACCAGCCGCGATGATAACCCTTCGGCCTTCTGCGCTGATCGGGGTTGGTTCTCGGTTCAACTGCGGAATCCGAGTCGAAAGGTTGAGTGCTTCGCTGCCGAGGCGCCTATCTGTTTGCGCCGGGCAGGAACGGCAGGCAGGTTCTGCGTTGACCACGGTACGCGCAAGCCAACCACGCTGGCGGAGCCTGGGAGTCCAGCACGCAGCAGTCAGCGGAATCCAAGTTGACGAGTCATGTTACTGCATCTAAAATCGCGTACGCACTTATGGAAACCCACGTCAGTCGGCGCAAGCCGGTGTGGATGGTTGAGTTCCGATCCATAAGGGCGGGGGCGCGGGCAGTGCGCTCCCGGGGAGGATTCAGTTGGGGCGACGCGGGATGACGGGAATGAATCCGAGAACCAGAGTGGCCAATACCTTGCCCTTGCCGACGGTGCCGATGCCGCTGGCCATACCGGGGTTCGTGCTGGGCGAAAGCCTGGACTGCGAAGCTCTGGCGGGCCTGTTCGAGACGGCACCGCAGGGGGTGTTGGCCGTGCGTCGCGGGGGCGAGTTCCTGTTCGCCAACCCGAGTTGTTGCCAGGCCTTGGGCGTCGAACCGCACGAAGTGGACCGGTTCAACTTGCGCGACTTTATCCCCGCCGGCTCGCTGGCGTTCAGCGCTTCCTGGCTCGAGGCCCTGCCCCGAACGGGCGACTGGCTCCCGGTGCGGCCCACGTTCCAAACTCCCGCCGGCCGGACCGTCACGCTGGCCGGAGGCGTGCGGTGGTGCCAGTCGCCGATCGATGATCCCTGGGTGCTGGGCGTGTTCACCGACGTGACGCACCACCTGGCCACGCAAAACAGCTTGCGGGAACACGAGGAATTGCTGGCCTTGCTGACCGCCCACTCGCCGATCGGAGTTTTCCAGACCGACGCCCACGGGCGGCTCAGTCGCACCAACGACCGCTGGCGCCGCATCGTCAGCCTGGCGCACATGGCCAGCCCCCGTGGGGTGTGGTGGCAGATCGTGCACCCGTTGGATCGCGACTGCGTGGTGGCCCAATGGGAGAGCGTCCAGCGGTACGGGCATGAGTTTCAGTGCGAATTCCGCGTAAACGCCGGGAAGGGCGGGGAGCGCTTCGTTCGCACGCGGATTACGCGGAACCCGAATCCGGGAAATGACCTGGCCGCTTACATCGGCGCTTCGGAGGACATCACCGACCACGTTCGCACCGAACACCAATTGAAACACGCGCACGACAAACTGGATCTGCGGGTGAAGGAACGAACCGCCCAGTTGGAGGCGGTGAATGAGGAACTCCTCCAGTTCGCCTATGTCGTGGCGCACGATCTCAAGGCCCCGCTGCGGGCGGTGAGCAATCTTTCCGGCTGGCTTGCCAGGGATTACGCGGGCCGGCTGGACCCAAAGGGATCGGAGATGATGCAGTTGCTCCAACAACGGGTGCGCCACATGCACAGTTTGATCGACGGCGTCCTCACGTACACCCAGTTAGGCCAGATGCGGAAGGCGGATACGGAGGTGGACTTGCACGAGGTGGTGAACCAGGTCATCGCCATGCTGGCCCCGCCGCCGCGGGTCCAGATCCGGATTCCGCAGCCCCTGCCCAAGGTTCAAGGCGGGAATGAGCAATTGTATCAGTTGTTCCAGAACTTGATCGATAACGCCATCAAGTTCTGCGACAAGCCGCAGTGCGTGGTCACCGTCTCGGCCCGCCGCCTCGACAGCGCCTGGGAATTCGCGGTGGCCGACAACGGTCCCGGCATCCCGGCGCGCTACCGCAAAATCGTGTTTGGCTTGTTCCAGAAACTGCCGCGCAAAGACAACGCCGGCGGGACGGGCATCGGCTTGGCCCTGGTCAAGCGCATCGTGGAGGCGCGCGGCGGGCAGGTGCGGTTGACCTCCACGGAAGCCGAAGGGTCCACGTTCACCTTCACTTGGCCCGACCAGCGTGGGCCGGTACGCCCGCTGGTTTAGCGGCCGCGAGCCGCCACAGTTGGCTCAGAATCCCGGCACCCCATCTGGCGCGACGCCGGAAATAGCGCAGCGATGGCGGCGTTCACATCAAATCCACGGGGTCCACATCCACCGTCAGCGCCAGATCGTCCGGCAGGGGGAATTCTTCGCGCAACGCGGCCAGCGAGGGGCTCAGCCGCGACATCTGCCGCGTGCGCAGCATGAGTTGGTACCGGTAGAACGTCTCGGCCCGGAGCAGCGGCGCTGGCGCCGGCCCGGCGACCACCAGGTCTTTGACTTCCGCCAGGCGTCGGTCGAGTTCGCGCCGGAGGTGGTCGGCGGTGAACTTCACCTTGTCTTCGTTGCGCCCGCGCAGCGTGAGCAACGCCACCCGGGTGAACGGCGGATACTTCAGTTGCTCGCGGAATTCGATTTCCTGCTCGTAGAAGCTCACGAAGTCGTGCCGGCGCGCGTACTGGATCGCCGGATGAAACGGGGTGAACGCCTGCACCACCACCTCGCCTTCCACGTCGCCGCGGCCGGCCCGCCCCGAGACTTGGGTGAGCAATTGAAACGTGCGCTCGGCCGCGCGGAAATCCGGCACGTGCAAGGCCAGGTCCGCGTAAATGATCCCCACCAACGTGACGTTCGGAAAATGCAGGCCCTTGGCGATCATTTGGGTGCCCACCAGAATGTCGATCCGACCCGCGCGGAAATCGCCCAGCAGGCGCCGGTAATCGTCCTTGCGCTGGAGCGTGTCCGAGTCCATGCGCTGGATGCGCGCCACCGGGAACAGCCGCCGCAGCGTGTCCTCGACGCGTTGGGTGCCGATGCCGGCGTAGCGAATGGCGGGGTGGCGACAGTCCGGGTTTGGGCAGACCGCGGGCACGGCTTCTTCGTGGCCGCAAATGTGGCAGCACAGGCGCTGTTTCTGGCGATGGTAAGTGAGCGCCACGCTGCAATTCGGGCAACCGGCCACGTAACCGCACTTCGGGCATTGGAGCGACGTCGAGTAACCGCGGCGGTTCAAAAACAAGATGACCTGCTCGCCGCGTTCCAGGCGTCGAGCGATGGCGTCCCGGAGCACTTGCGAAAAGATGGGGATGCCGCGCTCGCGACGCACCTCTTGGCGTAAGTCCACCACCCGGACCAGCGGGAGCTTCTGTTCGTCCACGCGTTGCGGAAGTTCGAGCAGGGCGTACTTGCCGCGCCGCGCGTTGAAGTAGCTTTCGAGCGAAGGCGTGGCGGAGCCGAGCACCACCACCGCGCCTTCGCGCTGGCCGCGCAGCACCGCCACGTCGCGGGCGTGGTAACGCGGCGCTTCCGCCTGCTTGTAGGAATGCTCGTGTTCCTCATCGACGACGATCAATCCCAGGTTCTCAACCGGCGCGAAGATTGCCGAGCGCGCGCCGATCACGATCCGCGCCCGGCCCTGGCGGATTTTGTGCCACTCGTCGTGGCGCTCGCCGGCCGAAAGGTGGCTGTGCAGCACCGCCACCAGCGTCCGCAACGGACCGTGCGAGAACCGCGCCTTGAACCGCTCGATGGTCTGCGGCGTGAGCGAAATCTCCGGCACGAGGACGATCCCGCCTTGCCCGCGCTCGAGTGCCGCAGCCAGCGCCTGCAAATAAACCTCGGTCTTGCCGCTGCCCGTCACGCCGTGGAGCAGGAAAGTCTTGGGCGACGCGCCCGTGGCCGGGCCGGCGGCCCGCGCGTCCATCGCTTGCACGATGGCGTCCCGCGCCCGCGCCTGCTCCGGGTTCAACGCCAGCGGTTCGGTGGGCAGGACGTGCTCCTGACCGTAAGGGTCGCGCTCGGAAACCTGCGGCGCGATTTCGATCAAGCCTTTGTCCTCCAGCCGCCGCACCGTTTCGCTGGTGGTGCCGGTGAGCCGGAGCAGTTCTTGCAGCGGCAGGCCGCGGCGTTCCTCGATGAGGTTCCAGACTTCGAGTTGGCGGCGCGTCAGCCGCGGGAACTCGCCCGCCACCGGCAGGCTGCGCACGAAAAGACGCTCGCGCCAGCCCGGCTCCTCCTGGCGAACCGCGTCGGGGAGGACGCTCTTCAAGGCCACCTCCACCGGGCACACGTAATAACCGGCGATCCAGCGCGCCAGCTCGAGCACCTGCGGCGTCACGAGGCTCTGGCTGCCGAGGACCTTGCTGATCGGCCTGAGGTTGGTATGCGGCGAGTCTTCGACCAGCGCGGTCACGCAGCCCAGCACTTGCCGCGGGCCAAACGGCACCTTGACGCGCGTGCCGACCGCCACCTGCCCGGCGAATTCCGCGGGAATCGTGTAATCGAATTCCTTGCGGACGGCGAAATCGAGCGTGACGCGGGCGATCATGGGCGCGGGACAAGCCAACCGCAGGTTCCTGGCTCGCGCCGGGCGCGTCAAGCGACGGCCGGTTGGGTGTTTCCACGGCTTCGTGGCATGAAGCGGGCAGGCGTGTCGGAGACTGCGGTGGCTGCGTTGGGCACAACGCGGCGCCCTCATTTGCCAAGGGCAGGCTCCGGACTCGAGCCGCAGGGCGCACCTCCACGTCCAGAGCGATCTTCGTGCGCGGACGCGCCGTCTGCCGCGGACTCACGTCCGCAGCCACGGTGGACACCGTTGCTTTGTGGCTGCGTTGGTCACAACGCGGCGGCTGCCCTTTTTGCTGATTCTTGCCGCGGACTGACGTCCGCAGCCACGGTGAACGCCGTTGCAGTCTGGCGGCCCGCGACTACCCTTCCGCCCATGCGTTTCATCGCCAGCATCGTGGAGAAGCTGCAGCGACACCCGAAGCGGATCGTGTTCCCCGAAGGCACCGAACCGCGGGTGTTGCAAGCGGCGCGGCAGTTTCATTCGCTGCACCTGGGGGTGCCCATCCTGTTGGGCGAGCGGTCGAAGGTCAAAGAGGTGGCCGCGCGGCTGAACATTTCGCTCGAAGGCATTCGCGTGATCAACCCGGCCGAAAGCGACGATTTCGACGCGTTCGTGCAACGGTTCTGCCTGTTGCGCCGGTCGCGGGGCATTCAAGAGCCGGAGGCGCGCGAGTTCATGGCCAAGCCGAATTACTACGGCGCGATGATGGTGGCGATGCACCAGGCGGACGGCTTGGTCTCGGGCACGAACGAGGTGACCGGCAGCGTGTTGCGGCCGCTCTTTCAAATCATCCAGCTCGCGCCGCAGACCACAGTCGCTTCGAGCTGCATGATCATGGAGGTGGAGGACTCGAAGTTCGGCGAGGACGGCGTGCTGTTCATGGCGGACTGCGGCGTCATCCCGGACCCGAGTGTGGAACAGCTCGCGGAGATCGCCGTGGCCACGGCCAAGCTCGCCCGGCATTTGCACAACGTGCGTCCGCGTGTGGCGATGCTCTCGTTTTCCACCAAGGGCAGCGCCACGCACCCGTCGATCGGCAAGGTGCAGGCCGCCACGGCGCTGGCCCAACAAAAGGCGGATCAGCGCAGCTTGGAGGCGGATTTCGACGGCGAACTGCAGCTCGACGCCGCCTTGGTGCGCGACATTGCCCGGCTGAAAGTGCCGGAGAGCAAGGTGGCCGGCCAGGCGAACGTGCTGGTGTTTCCGGACCTCAACTCCGGCAACATCGGCAGCAAGATGGTCCGCGTGGTCGCGCGCGCGAATGCTTACGGCCAGATCCTCCTCGGCCTTGACCGCCCCGCGGCCGATGTTTCCCGCGGCTCGAACGCGCACGACATTCTTGGCGTGGCCGCCATCGTTGGTGTGCAGGCCGTGGATTACGAACTGCTTTATCCCGGCGCCGGCCAGAAGTTGCCCGGCGAAGACACTCCATGAACGCAGCGACTCCGCGCCTCTTCATCGCCGCCACGCGGCAGAACGAAGGCAAGACCACCACCTCGCTCGGGCTGGCGTCCGTGCTCCAGGAACGCCATTACCCGCGCATCGGCTACATCAAGCCCGTGGGCCAGCGTTTCGTAAACGTGGACGCCCAGAAGATCGACGAGGACATCATCCTGATGGATCGTGTCTATGACCTGAAGTGCCCGCTGGTGGACATGAGCCCGATCGCCATCGAGCCGGACTTCACGCGCAAGTACCTTCAGAAGTCCAACTACGAAACGCTCGTGACGCGGATCCAGAAAGCCTTCGACCGCGTGGCCTGGGAAAAGGATTTTGTGCTGTGCGAAGGCTCCGGCCATGCAGGGGTCGGTTCAGTCTTTGATCTCTCCAACGCCCGCGTCGCCAAAATCCTGGGCGCGAAAGTCATCATCGTCTCCCAAGGCGGCATCGGCAAACCCATCGACGAAGTCTGTGTGAACCAAGCCTTGTTCGAAAAGGAAGGCGTCGAGGTCATCGGCGTGATCCTGAACAAGGTGCTGCCCGAAAAACTGGATTTCATCGGCGAGTTCGCACACAAAGGGTTGAAACGCAAAGGACTGGACTTGCTCGGCGTTTTGCCGCTTCAGCCCATCCTCTCCAGTCCCACGATGGAGGTTCTCCGCGAGGAATTGCGCGCCGAGCCGCTGAACCAAAGCACACAGTACCAGAACCTGGTCGAGGAAGTCGTGGTGGGCGCCATGAGCGTCCAAAACGCGCTCAGTTATTTCAAGAGAGGCGTGCTGGTGATCACGCCGGGCGACCGCGAGGACCTCATCCTGGCCGCGGCGACCACCCTGTTCGATCAGGGCACCGAAGGGCTGGCAGGTATCATCCTCACCGGCGGCCAACGGCCTTCGCCCAGCGTGGCGCGGGTGGTGGAGGCGCTGCCGTTCCCGATTCTGGCCGTAAACGCGGAGAGCTACCGCGTCGCGTCCAAGGTGCATGACCTCACGGTGAAGACGCGCCCGTCCGACACGGAGAAAATCGGTGTCATCCGCGACCTCATCGCCAAGCACGTGGACCTGCCCAAGCTCCTGAAAGCGCTCTGAGCGCAAAGTTGCGCCCGGCCCATTGAAGGCCTGGCTTCGCCGGTTCACCGACGACTTCTGGTGCTGGATAGCCCGCGGCTTGCCTTGGCGAACCGGCAGTCAAGGCCGCTCGCGCGAGCATAATGCCAGGCCCGGCGGTAGAACGCGATGTCTTCGGTTTCCGGTAACGCCCGCCGCGAAAAATTCGGTCCTTCGGCCAGTAAGTATTAACCTCCTTGTGAATAAGTGAGGTTTGACTCGCCGGCAGTGCGGGGCTACTGCTGTGGCCGAGCAAGCAACCCCGAATCCTGACACGCATGGCGAACCACCTCGCAATTCACGCGCTGAGCAGTTCGCTGAAGGATTTTCTCAAGCACAGCTATGAGGCGGCGACGGAGACGCTGCCGGCCTGCAGTTTCGAGGTGCTTTCCTCCGCCAAGTTTGCCACCGACCCCACGTTCGCGACCACCACCGCCACACTCTACCTGTACCGTATCGCCACCAATCACCACCTGCGCAACCTCCGCGCCGGGCCCCCCGCCGGGCCGCTCGGGCTGGATTTGCACTACCTGCTCACGGTTTGGGGGGCGGAAAACGACACCGCCGAAACCGAGCAAACCATTCTCGGCTGGCTGGTGCGCGAACTGCATTATCACCCGTACCTGGACCCGAGCGTGCTGAACGCCGACGGCGACTGGGCCGCGGACGAGACGGTGGCGTTGCTCCCGACCGACCTGACCACCGAAGACCTGACGCGCATCTGGGACGCGGCGAACCGGCCGTACCGGTTGAGCTATGGCTTCATTGCCCGGGTCCTGCGAGTCGGCCAGGGTGCCCGCGAGTACCAGCCGGTGGTCGCCGCGCGGCTCACGTTTACGGACGACCTGCACGAACGCCTGCCGTGAAAGAATGCCTCGATCGACGTGTCTTGGGCGCGGTGCGCTGGGTGGATCATCTCACTGGCCGGGCGGTGTCGCGCAACTTGACCGTGCGCTCGGCGCAGGCCCGATTCCGCGCCAACGCCAGCCACCTCGCCTTGATCGTCGCGGCCAGCGGCTTTGACGATTACACCGCTGCATTCGCCGATCCCCTGCCCGCTGCCGGACCGCTCACCGTCACTGCCACCGTGGAAGACCCGCTGGGAGATTATCTGCCGCGGGCCTTCTCGGTCGCTCTGCCGCGCAGCGTCGCGGTGAGTGCCCCGTTGCCGGCCGATTCGGTCTTTCGCCCGGTGGACGTGGAACTGTTGCCCGGCGCCACTGGCCGGGCCGCGCCGGGCTGGGCCGAGGCCCGCGTGAGCGTGAAACGGCTGGCGGACAACTCCGCTTTTCCGAACGTCCTCGTCCGCGCTCGCGGCGACCTCGCGGACGGTCAGGGCGCGCGCGTGCTGGGCGTGGGCATGTCGGATGCCCGGGGCGAGGCGCCGGTGTTCCTGCTCGAAATCCCGCTGCTCCAGCCCGACCCCGTTTCCGGCAAAATGGCGCCGACCCAGGTGGATTTGACCTTCGAGTTCGTGCCGCCGCCCGCCGGCCAAACGGTGGTCGATTGGACCCAACTGCTGCCCGCCGCCGCGCAGCCGGCGAACGTTTTGGGTGGCCAGACGCTCGGCGCCTCGCGCCGTCTTTCCTTTGAATTCAAGGTGACTGTGTAAACCAACGTATCCACAACCCCGAAATCAGGAGCCCATCCATGCCAGAGTACCTCGCCCCCGGAGTCTTCGTCGAAGAG
>JAKCAB010000214.1 GCA_021839785.1 bacterium
GGATCGTGTCGGCGGTGTCGAACAGTCGCTCCTTGTCTTCCTGCAAATCGCGGTTGTACGTCATCGGCAGGCCTTTGAGCAGCGTGAGCAAGGCCACCAGATTGCCGATCACGCGGCCCGACTTGCCCCGCGTCAATTCCGCCGCGTCCGGGTTATTCTTTTGCGGCATCAGCGAAGAACCGGTGGTGAAGGCGTCGGCGATGCGGATGAAGTTGAACTCCCGGCTCGCCCACAAAACACAATCCTCCGCCAACCGCGACAAATGCACGGCGATCAACGCCGCCGCCGCGCCGAACTCCACCGCGAAATCGCGATCGCTCACCGCGTCCATCGAATTCTGGCAGACGCGCGGGCGCCCCTTTTTGTCCACGAAGCCGAGCAATTTGGCGACCAGTTCGCGGTCGAGCGGCAGGGTGCTGCCGGCCAGCGCGCCGCTGCCGAGCGGGCAGACGTTCACGCGCTCGAATGCGTCGCGCAGCCGCTCGCGGTCGCGGTCGAACATCTCCACGTAAGCCAGCAGGTGGTGGGCGAAGAAGACCGGCTGGGCGCGTTGCAGGTGCGTGTAGCCCGGCAAAATCACTGCGGCGTGCCGTTCGCCGAGCGCCACCAACGCCTCCTGGAGCTGCCGCAACTCCTCGCGGAGCGCCACGATTTCGTCGCGCAGCCACAGCCGCAGGTCGAGCGCCACCTGGTCGTTGCGCGAGCGCCCGGTGTGGAGCTTGGCGCCGGCCGGGACGCGGCGCGTCAGCTCGGCTTCGAGGTTCATGTGCACGTCCTCGAGGTCGGGGCGCCAGGCGAACTTGCCCGCGGAGATTTCGCCGCCCAGCGCCTCCAGCCCGGCGACGATGGCCTGGTGCTCCTCTTCGGTCAGCACGCCGATGCGGCGCAGCATCGTGGCATGCACCATCGAGCCGAGGATGTCGTGTTTCCACAGCCGCCAGTCGAAGCTGACCGACTCGGTGAAGGCGGCGACTTCCGCGGCCGGACCGCTGGCAAAACGGCCGGAGCGGGCGAGAACAGAGGTCTTTTTCTTCATCAACAGGAGGGCTGAGTGTGCGGGGCGCCTGCCCGAAAGTCACGCGGGAACGGGCGGCGGCTGGGTCGTTGGCAGAAGCCGCGCGGTGCCGTATCGTGAGTGCCGCTTAGTTTGTGCAAACCGAACCGCTAGCCACCGATGCCTCCTGGGTCGTAATCCCAGCCCGCTCCCGCCGCCAGGCGATGGACTGGAGCCTGGCGCTCGCCAGCCAGGGCATCGAGGTGGTGATCGATCACCGGCCGGCTGAACTCGGCTGGGTGCTGTTGGTCGATGCGCAACAGCAGCAGGCCGCCGCCGCCACCATCCGCCAGTACCGCCTCGAAAACCGCCGTTGGGCGCTGCGCCAGGAATTGCGCGACTGGGGGTTCTCCTTTCATTGGGGCGTGCTGGTCTGGTGCTGGGTGCTGATCTTGTTCCACTGGTTTGCGGACGCTTTCAGTGGACAACTGGAAATGGCAGGCGCGATGGGCCACGTGGTGCAAACCCGTGGCGAATGGTGGCGGCTGGTCACGGCCACCATGCTGCACGCGGACGTGGGCCACCTCGCGGCGAACGCCTCGACCGGCATCGTGGTGCTGGGCCTCGCGATGGGCCGTTACGGTTGGGGCTGGGCGTTGCTGGCGAGCCTGCTGGCCGGCGCGGCGGGCAACGCAGCCGGCCTGGTGTTTCACCCCGCGCCGTACATCGGTTTGGGCGCGTCGGGCGTGGTGATGGGCGCGTTGGGATTGCTCGCGGTCCAATCGCTCGCGCTGTGGCGGGATCCGCTGGCCGCGCGCCGGCCGATCCTGGCCGGCCTGATCGCCGGCGGGTTGCTCTTCGTTTTGCTGGGGCTAAGCGAACGCAGCGATGTCGTGGCGCACACTGGCGGGTTTGTGAGCGGACTGGTCTTCGGCGTGGCGCTGAACTTCGTGCCCGCGCGGTTCGGGCCAGCGTCGATCTGGGACCGGCTGGCGGGAACGGCGGCCATTTTGCTGAGCACCGTCGCCTGGGTGCTGGCGCTGTCGCGATGAAGCGGCAACAACCAAAGACGCCCGCGACCGTCGCGAAGGCAGAACTTGACCTGCCTGGTTGGCCGGCCGTCGGGGAGCGCGACCGTCGCGGTCGCTCCCGTCGGCGTCTCGCCGACGGGCTGGCGCGGACGCAGGCGAGGCTTAACCGGGTTGCCAGAACCGAACCGAGCCCCTTCGGCCAGAGGCCGAAGCTTGCGGGCGCGACGCCCGCGCTCCCTAGACCGATTGAATCACGCGTGTACCGCTTGGCCAGTCTGGCGTTGGCTTTACTGGCAATCGCCGCCGCGAGTGCCGCCGATTTTCGCGGATGCCAGTTTCTCGGTTGCGACCGCTTCGACGATTGGGAGAAGACTCCCGGCCCCGCGACTAACCAGTGGTGTCTGACCTCGCCGCCCTTCGAAGCCGGCCTGGAATGGGACGAACTGGTGCTTTCCTGGAACGCAGACACGCCGCCCAGCACTGGGCTGAAATTCGAAGTCCGCGTGACCGAGCCGCCGCCGGCAACGCGTTTTTACACGCTGGGCCTGTGGGCCACCGACGCCGCGCAGCAGCCGCGCGAAAGCGTCCGCAACCAAAAGGACGAGCGCGGCGAGGTGCAAACCGACACGCTGGTACTCACCCAACCCGCGCGCGCGGCTCAAGTCCGCGTCACCTTCACCGGCTCGGACGCCACCGCCCGCCCCGCGCTGCGATTCATCGGCCTGAGCGTGTGCGACCGCCACGCTCAACTTGAACCGCTGGCGCCGAACCGGGCGGCCTGGGGCCGCGACCTGCCGGTGCCGGAGCGCACCCAGGTGATTTATCCGGAAGGCGTCAGTGCCTGGTGCAGTCCCACCAGCCTGTCGATGTTGCTGGCGTTCTGGGCGGAGAAACTGGACCGCCGCGACCTCGACCTGGAGGTGCCCGCGGTGGCGGCGGCCGTCAACGATCCGCAATGGCCGGGCACGGGCAACTGGGCTTTCAACGTCGCCTTTGCCGGCAGCCTGCCCGGCGTGCGCGCTTTCGTCGCGCGGTTGAGCGACATTTCCGAACTGGAGGACTGGATCGCGGCCGGCGTGCCGGTGGCGGCCTCGGTTTCGTACAGCCTGTTGCGCGGCCAGCCACGGGAGCCGGCGGACGGGCATTTGGTGGTGGTGCGCGGGTTCACCGCCACGGGCGACCCGATCGTCAACGACCCTGGCACCGGGCACGAAATCCGGCGGGTCTTTCCGCGCGCGAACCTGGCGCGAGCTTGGGCCGTGTCCCACAACACAGTCTATGTGGTCCGGCCTTTGAATGTTCCCAGCCCGGCGGCGCGCTTCGGGCATTGGTAAGCCGTCGCGCCATCGCGCGTCGCTCCGACGTGTGGCGCCTCGCCAAGTTGCGCACGCCCGTTTGCCAGCGACACAAAGTGGACAACCTTGAGCTCTGTGGATGCCAGCGATTATTCATTGAGCGAAACCGCGGTTCCCGCCGGCAAAAAGTCTTCTCCCGCCCGGCACCTTGCAGTGCACCGTGGCGCGATGCACCCATGAAAGTCACCCTCCTCGCCTCGATCACCGTTCTGGCCCTGGCGGCCGCCTACATGGAATCTGTCACCAGTTCGACTCCAATGTCCGTGAACCACTCCACAGTCACCGTTCGCCTCCTCGATGCTACCGGTCACGCCACGGAACCGCTGGTGGTGCCCAAGGTCGTCAAGTCCGACGCCGCGTGGCGGGCGCAACTCACCCCCGAGCAGTACCGCATCGCGCGCGCGCGTGGCACGGAGACGGCGTTCTGCGGCGTATTTCACGACAACCACCAGACCGGCGTGTACACCTGCATCGGTTGCGGGCTGCCGCTTTTCCGTTCCACGGCCAAGTTCGATTCCGGCACCGGCTGGCCGAGCTTCTTTCAGCCGTTCGCGCGCGAGAACGTCGGCGAGATGCGCGACACCAGCTACGGCATGGTCCGCACGGAGGTGCATTGCGTCCGGTGCGGCTCGCATCTGGGCCACGTCTTCGACGACGGCCCGCCGCCGACGGGGCTTCGGTATTGCATCAACTCTGACGCGCTGGCGTTTTTCGAGCGCCCGCCGGCGAAGCCGGGGTCCGAGAAGGTGCTGTTCGGCGCGGGCTGTTTTTGGGGAGTCGAAGAGACTTTTCGGCAGGTGAAAGGCGTCATCGCGACGCGCGTCGGCTATGCCGGCGGGCACACGCGCCAGCCGACCTACGAAGCCGTTTGCGCGCACACGACCGGCCACGCCGAAGTCGTGGAAGTGGAATTCGATCCCGCGCGGGTCACGTTCGACGCGCTCCTGGACGTGTTTTGGAAGAGCCGCGATCCGTTCGTTGCCCGCAAGACCGGTCCGGACGTGGGCGATCAGTATCGCTCGGCGATCTTTTTCCTCGCGCCCGAACAAGAAGCGAAGGCCCGCGCGTCCGCCGCCCGCCTGGAATCGCAAAAGCCCGGCGCGCACGTGGCCACGGAGATTGCCCTGGCGGGGCCGTTTCAACCGGCCGAGGAATACCACCAGCATTACTACCAGAAGCACGGCGGGAAAACTTGCCCCGCCCCGTGATTTTTCGGCGGTTTGAGTGCTACCGGTTGGAAGCGTCTTACGATTTTTGGGGCCGCGGAACGCTGGCGTTGCGGGCGCGTCCGTTCGCCCATTCCCGGAGGCGGGTGAGGTGCTCCGCCATCGTCCGCGCCAGCGGCACGCTTTGTTGGAGTGTCAAGAGCAGGTGTTCGGTGCCGAGTTCCTCGCCGCGTGAAAAGGCCTCGAACATGGCGCTGATCACCGCTTCCTCGATCTCCGCCCCGCTGAATTCACTGCTGGCCGCGGCCAGCGAGGCGAGGTCGAACCGCCCCGGATCGCGGCCGTGCTTGCGGATGTGGATCGCAAAAATCTCCGCCCGCTCGCCGGCGTCCGGCAGGTCCACAAAGAAGATTTCGTCGAACCGGCCTTTCCGCAGCAGTTCGGGTGGCAACTGCGCGATCTCGTTGGCCGTCGCCACCACGAACACCGGCGCGGCCTTTTCGGACAGCCAGGTCAGGAACGTGCCGAACACCCGCGCCGTGGTGCCGGCGTCCGAGAACGTGGAGCCTTGCGTGCCGGAAAACGCCTTGTCGATTTCGTCCACCCACAACACGGCGGGGGCCACCGACTCCGCCACCGTGATGGCGCGGCGCACGTTTTCCTCGGACGAACCGACGAAGCTGCCGAACATGCGGCCCATGTCGAAGCGCAGCAGTGGCACCTGCCAGAGGTTCGCCGCCGCCTTTGCGCACAGGCTCTTGCCGCAGCCTTGCACGCCGAGCAACAGCAGGCCCTTCGGCGCCGGCAGGCCGTACGCCTGCGCCGCCGGCGTGAAGGCGGCGCCGCGCTTGCCCAGCCAGTCTTTGAGCGCGGCCAAGCCGCCCACGGTCGCAAACGATTCGTCGGTGGCGAAGTATTCCAGCAAGCCGCTTTTGCGGACGATCTGCCGCTTTTCCGCGAGCACTTCGGGGACTTCCTCGGCGCTCAACCGCTGGTGTTTGACCAGGATTTTGGCGAAGACGTTCTCCGCCTCGCTCAAGGTCAGGCCCAAGGCGGATCGGAGCAGGTGCTCGCGGCCGGCGTCATCGAGTTCGACGCTCACCTGTTCGAGCGGGCGGACTTCCTCGACGATCCGGTCGAGCAGGCGGCCGAGGTCTTCGCGGCCGGGCAACGGAAACTGGAGCACCGTGACTTCTTTTTCGAGCTCGGCCGGCAGTTCGAGCACGGGCGAGACGAGCACGATCGTCTTGAGGCTTTCCTTGAGATGCCGGGCGATTTCCTTGAGCCGCCGCGTGACCGCCGGGTGGTTCCGCGTGAGGAACGGGTGGAGATCCTTGAACACGAAAAGCGCCGGCCCCACGTGGTCGATGACTTGGTCCAACGCCGCGAGCGCCTCGCGCGTGGCCGCCTGCCGGTATTTCTGGGCCTGCAACGAAGTTCCTCCCGGCACGAGGCCGGTGGTGCAACTCCATTCCAGGACCTGCTTTTCGCGGCGCTGGGCGATCTCCGCGAGCGCGGCATCCACCCGCCCTTCCTCGCTGGAAACCAGGTAAAGAATCGGGTACCGCGCGCGGACCAGGTCCTCGATTTCCTCGACGATGCTCATCGGTTCGCGTGGAGTTCAACGTTTGAACCAACGTTTCCACCACGGGCGCGACGGCGGCGGCGCTTCGGCGGCGATGCTCTGTTTGACCCGCGTCTCCAGGCCGGTGGGTGGTGGCGTGTGCTCGCGATCGTAACGGAGCAAATCTTCCGCGCCGGCGAATTCCAGGCCCTGTTGGGACTGTTGCGCGGCCTCCTGCCGGGCCTGTTGCTGTTGGTTGAGCCGCGATTGGGGGGAATCGGAAGGCATAGGAGTCCTTTAGGCGGTGGCGGCGAAGTTGATCGCGAACGCGCGCCGCGCCCGGTGAAGTTTTCCGCGCACGGCGTCGGCGCTCTGGCTGGTCAGCTCGGCCACTTCCTGGTAGCTCAGGCGCTCGTCCGCCACGAGGAGGAGCAGTTCGCGATATTCCGACGGCAGGGCGTCGAGGGCTGTTTGGATGCGCTGGCCGAGTTCCTTGGTTTCCAGCACGCGCAATGGGCTGTCGGCCGCGCTGGCGGCGCGTTCCCAGACCGCGTCGTCCACGTTGCTCAGCACGTGGCGGGCGTTCCACGATTGTTGGAGGTTGCGGCAATGATTGATGGCGATGCGATACAGCCAGGTGCGCACGGCCGAATCGCCGCGGAACTCCGCGAACTTGCGGTAAGCCTTGAGAAACACGTCGTGCGTGGCGTCCTCGGCCTGCGTGGGATCGCCGAGCAGGCGCAGCGCCAGGTAGTAAATCGTGCGCGCGTGCGCCGCATAGACCGCCGCGAACCCGCTGTCTTCCCAGGGCGCCAAAGCCGCGGGTTCGAACAAGCCTTGCTGCGTGGAATCGCCCATTGCCGTCGCCAAGTGCACGGCCATTCGACCGCCTCGCGGCCCAAGTGTCACGCCTGGAGGCGCCGTAACGACCGCGGTTCCACGGGCGGCTAGTGATTCGTGGCGCGTCCGCTGCCGGTCCGAATTTCCACAATGTCGTGCGGGGCGGCTTCGCGAATGCCGGCGGCGGTGACGCGCGTGTACCGCGCCTTGGCGCGCAGTTGACCAAGATTCGCCGTGCCCAGGTAGCCCATGCCGGATTGAATGCCGCCGATCAATTGGGTGAGCACGTCGTCCACTGAGCCAGTGGCCTCCTTCAAGGCTTCGACCCCCTCGGCGGCGACTTTCTGCGCGGAATTCTTGGTATGACCGTACCGGGCGGCGGCGCCGGCTTTCATGGCCGCCAGGCTGCCCATGCCGCGGTAGCGCTTGTACAGTTTGCCGTCGATTTCCAAAACCTCGCCGGGCGCTTCGGTGCAGCCGGCGAACAAGCCGCCGCACATGACCGCGTGGGCCAGCGTCAGCGCCTTCACGATGTCCCCGGATTTGGCGATGCCACCGTCCGCGACGATGCTCACGCCAGCTTTCTGCGCCGCGCGGGAACAGACGTAAAGGGCCGTCAATTGCGGAATGCCCACGCCGGCGACGATGCGCGTGGTGCAGATCGATCCCGGACCTTGCCCCACCTTGATCGCATTCGCGCCGCAAGCGGCGAGAAACTCCACGCCAGCCGCGCTCGTCACGTTGCCCGCCAGGATCGGCAGGTCCGGGAAGGCGTTTCGGATCATCCGCACCGCTTCGCCCACGCCGGCGCTGTGGCCGTGTGCCGTGGAAACCGCCACCAGGTCCAATCCGCGCTCCACGAGGTGACCGACGTGCGTGAGCAGATGCTCGCGGTCCAGCTCGCCGAACGCGTTGCGCGTGGCCGACACCGCCGCGCCGCAGAGGAGGCGGAACTTCGCATCCCGCGCGGGACGGAACTGCGCGTTGCGCTCCTGCGTGATGCGCTCGATGTCGCTCATCGTGAACAGGCCCCGCAGGTGATCCTCGTCGTCCACCACCAGGAGTTTGTGAATGCCCGGGTGATCCGTGAAAAAGCGGTCCGCCCGGGCGATGGGATCCGCGCCGAGTTCCCGCTGGAGGATGGTGTGGACGTTGGCGCGGGGGGTCAGCGCCTCGCACACGGTGCGCCGGGCGTAACGGGGCTTGACTACGTGGCTCGAGAGCAGGCCCACCAGTTTGCCCGCGTCGTCCACGACGGGAAAGGTGCTGAAGGCAAACCGGCGCTCGTCGATCATCAGAAGCACGTCGCCGACGTATTGCTCGGGCGCCACCTTGATCGGCTCCTGGATGAGGCCGTGGACGTGGTTCTTGACCCGGCTGACTTCCGAGAGTTGCTGGCGCTCGGCCATGTTGTAGTGGATGACGCCCAGTCCGCCGTTGAGCGCGATGGCGGTGGCCATGCGCGACTCGGTGACGGTGTCCATGTCGGCGGAAAGGATCGGGATGTTCAGGCGCAGCCGTTCCGTAAGCCGGGTTTCCAACTGCGTGTCGCGCGGAAGGATGTCCGAAAACAACGTGGCCAGGCTCACGTCGTCGTACGTCAAGGCGGTGCCTTGCTGGGCGGGGAAGAACGTCTCCGCCGGCTGGTAGAACTGGTCGTCGAGGCCGGAAAGGGGCAGCGAGTTTGCCATGTCGGACATTGCCAGAACCCCCGCGGGGCTGGCAAGCCGGAACCAAACGCAAACCGCCCGCCAGGGACATCGCAACCCCGGCGGTGAAAATTCCTGGTATTTACGCCTGCCGTCGGCCTGACGCTGCTGCCACAGCCGCGGGCGGGGCCGCGCGGTCAGCGCTTGAGGTTAGCCTTGGCCGGGGGCGATTTTTTCGCCGGCGGCGACTTTTTCTCGGCGATGAACCAAGCGACGACGAGCGGCGTGAAACAGATCATCAAGCCGATCGGCATCGTGAAGATGCTCCAGAACTGGTCGGAACTCATAAAGCCGCCGTAGTGTGCCGTGGAAAAGCCGCTTGTAAAGCGGCGCCTGCCAAAGTGGTGTCGTTTGGCCGTTCAACCCGAAAACCGAAGTTGGGGAGCACGCCCGCCCGCGGGTGTGGCTGGACGTGTCCAGCGCCTTGGGGCACACGCCGTCCCGGCGGTGGCCGCACGGCTGCCGACCAGAACCGTTTTCGGCGAGGGCGCCGAAAACCGCACGTGCGGCGCGTGCGCTCCCTCAACGCAACTTCGGTTTTCGGGTTCAAGTGCCCGGCTCGTGCAAGCGGTAAAACCGGCCCGCCCCCGACAGTTTCACCTCCACGGTCACCGAGGCGCCATCGACCACGACCGGGTTCCGCACCAACTGCCAGTCGGGCCGCGTCAGGTCGTCCGTGGACTGGAGCTCGAAGTTGGCCGCCGCCGCGGGCCAGGACAAGACCAGCCGGTTGCCTTTCTGGGCGGCGCGGAGCGTGGGCGTGTTCACGATCATGGTCTCGAGCCGGGAACCCAGGCTGGGGTTGGCCGGGTCGGCCGCCGGCGAGAACAGCGTGGCCTGGCCGACGAGTTGCCCGACCCGGATGGGCTGCAAATCTACGGTGAGCCGGGCGGTCCCGCCGGGTGGCAGATCGCCGAGTACACCGACGACGCCGGGCGGGGCGAGGTAATAGTCCCCGCCCTCCAAGTCCGCGGCGAGTACGTCCGTGTTCAGGGAGAACGCCACCAACAACTGCGTGGCGGGCGCAACCTGGTCGCCCTGGTTGGTCACCACGAAGGCCACCTGGAATCGGTTGCTGAGCAGCACGCTGGGCGGTACCGGCTCGTTCGTGATGGACAGGAAGGCCTCCGCGTAAGCGCGGCTGACGTTTTCCGCCACGTTGTCCGCCGGGTTCGGATCGCGCGAGAGCGTGCTCACCGAGACGCTGTTGGTCAGGTCGCCGGCTTCGCGGGGTTGCACCACGAACTGGGCGTGGGCGAAGGCGCCCGCCGGCACGATGCCCAGTTCGCCAACGAGGAGATCGCCCTGTCCTTGCCAACTGCCCATCGAGACATCCAAGGAGATGAGTTGCGCGCCGGCCGGCAGGCGGTTGGTCACCACCACTCCCACCGCCTCGTTCGGACCGTGGTTGGTCACCGACAGGTCGTACGTCAACAAGCGGCCGGTGATCACGGTGGGCGAATCGGCGTCCAAGGTCAGCGTCAGGTCGGCCCCCGCCTGGGCGACGGTGAGCGGCTCGACCACGTTGTCGGCGGGCTGCGGATCCGACTCTGCGGACTCGACGGTGCACATGCCCGCCAGCGATCCCACGTCGGTGGCCACGAGGCTGAGCTTGATCGTGGCTCCCGCCCCGACCGCCAGGTTGCCCAGGTGCACGAGCACGGTGTCCCCGCTTTGCTCCCAGGTCCCCTGGCTGATTTCCGCGCCGGTCAGGGTGGTCAGCGCGGGCAGTTCGCCGCGGAATTCGACCGCGGTTGCCTCGTGCGGCCCGCGGTTGGTGAGCACCAGGTCGTACGCGAAAGGCTCGCCCACCAGCACCGTGGCTGGCGGCGGCGTCAATTGCAGCGAAAGGTCCGCGCCCAATTGGACCAAGGACACGACTTCCGCCTGGTTGTCGGCAGGGTTCGGGTCGCCTTCGACCGCGACCACGCTGGCGGTGTTGGTGATCAGCCCCAGGCTGGTCGGCCGCAGCACCAGCGTAACGGCCGCGGTGGCGCCGGCCTCGAGGTCGCCCGGCTGAAAATAAAAGTCGCCCCCGTAAATCGCGTAGGTGCCCGCGCTCAACTCGGCGTTCAGGAGTTCCGTATTGGCCGGCAGGGTGTCGCGCACGACCACGCGGCTGGCGGTGTTCGGTCCGGCATTCGTCACCAGCACGAGGTAACTCAACGGCTGGTCCAGCAGGGCGGGACCGGAAACGATCTGCTTGGTCAGCGTGAGATCGGCGCCGGGCAACACCTCCACCACCGCGGTTGCCAGGTTGTCCTCGGGGTGCTGATCCAACTCCGGCGCGCCCAAAAGGGTGGTGTTGGTCTGGAGACCCAGGCCGATGGCCGTGGCGGTGAGCGTCACCGTGGCGGCTTCGCCCATCGCCATCTCGCCCAGGTTCACCGTCAATTCCGTGCCGTTCGTCGCCGCCGTGCCGCGGCTGGACTCCACGGTCAACAGGGCCAGGCCGGCCGGCAATTCGTTGGTAAGGACGACGGCGCTGGCCGGGTGCGGCCCCTGGTTGGTCACGGTAAACTCGAACCGGCCGGCTCCGCCCAGCATGAGGGTAGAAGGCGCGGCGGTGAGGCTCAACGCCAGTTCGGCGTGATTGATCACCCGCTCGATCGTTTCGACCCGGTTGTTGGTCGGGAAAAGGTCGGTTTCAAACGCCTCGACCGTGGCCGCGTTGGTCACCGGGCCGGCGCTCTGTGGCGTGACATCCAGACGCAGCGTGGCCACCGCGCCAGCCGCCAGTTCGGCAAGTTGCCAACGTACCACCCCGGCGTCGTTCGTCGCTTCGCCTACGCTGGGCGTCAGCGCGTCGAGCCGGAAAGTTGCCGGCATGGCGTGAAGGAATTGGACTGTGCCGGCCGCCGACGGACCCAAGTTGGTTACGGTAAACGTGTAGCTGGTCGGCAGATCCACGACCAACGGCGCGGGCGATTCGGAGAGCGCCAGTCCGAGATCTGCCGGCAAGCGCACCGAAGTCGCCAGCTCGACTCGGTTGTCGTCTGGTACCGGATCGGTTTCCGCCGCCGTGACCGTACCGATGTTGGTCACCGTCCCGGCTACGCTGGGGCTGACCAGCAACTGCAAGGTGGCATCGTCCGCCGGACCCAGGCTGCCGATTTCCCAGATCAGTCCGTCGGCGGTGAGCCGCCACAGGCCCTGACTGGCAATCACGGACGAGAAACCCAGGGTGGCGTCTATCTGCTCGTTCAAGACCACCGCAGT
>JAKCAB010000275.1 GCA_021839785.1 bacterium
TGCCCTGGCCTTGGTCGTAGAGCTGGAGGATGCGCTCACGCACCGGGACCGGAATGGCTTTCATGCCCCAAGCCTACGCCGGATGTGGCCCCGCGTAAAGCTACATTATTTGTGGAAACGCTCTAGCTGCCGCTCAGAGTCAGCCGCGCGATGCGCGGATTCACGCGCTGGATCTGGATGTCGAGGTTGTGTTCGAGCGCGATCTGAATGCAGTCCTCCAGCGACAAGTCGCGTACCGTTTCCGCGACGGCAGCGCGTGCAGTCACAAAGGCGGCCAGGGCCGCGAGCACGGCGCCAGGAAGGAGCCGGCGCGGCAGAAAGGGCGGTTTCATCATTCGTAGCGCAAGGCTTCGATGGGATCGAGTTGGGCGGCTTTGCGCGCCGGATAGAACCCAAAAAAGATTCCAATAAAGGCGCTAAAGCCGAAGGCCAGGAAAACCGACGCCGGCGCGATGAGCGTTGCCCACCCCATCTTCGCCGAAAGGAGCCGCGAACTGCCCACGCCCAGCAGGATGCCGATCACGCCGCCGCCGACGATGCTGAGCGTCACGGCCTCGATCAAAAATTGCAGCAGGATGTCGTTGCCACGCGCGCCCACGGCGAGGCGGACGCCGATCTCGCGGGTCCGCTCAGTGACGCTGACCCACATGATGTTCATGATGCCAATGCCACCGACGAGCAGCGAAACTCCCGCGATCGAGCCAAGCAGGACGGTCATCACCCGTGAAGTGGAGGTGGCCATCTCGGTGATTTCCTCCTGGGTGCGGACGATGAAGTCATCCTCGCGGCCCGGCCCGATTTTGTGCCGTTGCCGGAGCAGGTCGGTGATCTGGTTCTGCACGTCCGCCAACAGCGTGGGCGCCGAAGCCTGGACCAGCAGCGAGCGGTAGGTGGTGGCCGAACCCATCAGCCGCTTTTGCGCGCTGGTGTAAGGCACCAGCACGATGTCGTCCTGGTCGCTGCCCATCATGTTCATGCCTTTCGCCGAGAGCAGGCCCACGATGGTGAACGGGACGTTCTTGATGCGGATGGTCTGGCCGACGGGGTCGTCGGCGGCGAACAGAGTCGTCGCCGTCGTTTGACCGATCAGCGCAACCTTGTTGGCACTGCGGACGTCGGCCTCGGTGAAATTGTTGCCGCTGGCGACGGGCCAGGAGCGGATGTCCACATAGCCCGCGCCCACGCCCATGACCTGCACGTTTTCGTTCTCGTTGCCGGCCTTCCAGGACAAACGCACTTCGGCGAGCAAGCCGCCTTCCGTCGCCGTTCGCAACGTCAAGCGCGCGCGTGTTTGCCAGTCCCACGCCCTCCGGTCGGCCCACGGCGGCGGGCGCTGGCAGACCGGGGCCGTTGTCGCCCACGCGCAGGATGAGTTCGTCGCCTTTGCGCTCGGCGGCGATCCGGATCACGCCGGGGGCCAGCCGCGCCTCGATGCCGTGCTTGATCGCGTTCTCGACCAAGGGTTGGAGGATGAGGATCGGGACGAAGCCCGCCAACGTGTCCGCCGCCACGGCTTTTTCGACCTTGAGCCGGTCCCCGAAACGGGCCTGCTCGATTTCCTGGTAACGATCCAGGAACATCATTTCTTCGGCCAACGTGACTTCCTGCCGCTCCGGCTGGCTCAACGTAAGCCGCAACAGTTCGCTGATCGACCCGATCATCTCGTCGGCGGCCTGGGGGTCTTTGTGGACGAGCGTGGCCAGCGAGTTGAGCGCGTTGAAGAGGAAGTGCGGGTTCAGTTGCATCCGCAGCGCCTACAAGCGCGCTTCGGTTAGGCGGGTCTTGAGTTCCAAAGTGCTCCGTTCGCGTTCGCGAAACCGACGCGTGTACGCCATCACCAGGTTCGCGCTCACCAGCACGCAGTACGTGAGCATGTCGAACGAAAAGCGGAACGTCAGGGCGGCCTCGAATCGACCGAAGCCCGTGACGGGCTTTTCGTTTGGCCTCGGCTCCGGGGGGCGCCCCAAGAGGTCTTCGCCAAAAAGACCAACCAACAACTCCGTGGTCAGGAGGTTGAGTCCTTCATAGACCAACACGGCGACCAAGCCGGCACCCAGGTGCACCAACGCGTCGCGCCCGACGGCGCCGCGCTCGAAGCCGAACCGGTCCGCCAACCGGCGGATCGGCGGCCACAACAGCGCCCACAGATACCAGTCGCGCAGGCCCAGCGTGATGGCGTGTCCCCACTCGGGCGAGCGCCCGCGCGCGGCGGCCATCGCGTAGAGTTGCGTCCCAAACGCCAGACCGAGCAGCGTCCAAAAGGCGGCGAAGCCCGCCCAGCGCAGCCACGGCCAGCGATTGACGTTCTCACGGTTCACCGGAACGGCTCCCTTCAAGCACATTCCCCGCGGCCTGTCACCGCCCAACTGGCCGGGGCGCCGGGGAAAACCGATAGCGCGGGCGCCGCATGGCACAAAAAATGTCGCAATTGCGACAAAAATTGCCCCATAGAGGAAACCTCGCGGCTGCGACCGAGACGGACGCGCGCCAAAAACTGGGATGCGTCCATCCGGAAGTTGAAGGCACCCCACTCAGAAGCGGGCCGCGAACTTGGCAGTCCGGTCTTGAATGACCCGCTGCCGCCGGCGTCCAACCGCCATGCGATTTGCCACTGTTCCCGCCCTTGTGCTCGCTGGCGCGTGTCTGCTCACGCTGGCCGCCGCCGAGCCGGCCAATCCGAAATCCAACGCCAAGACCCGCGCCGTCCTGGACTACTTCCATTCGCTATCCGGCAAACCGACGAAGCGCATCCTGTCCGGCCAGTTCACCAACTTCGGCCGCGGCGCCAATCTGCGCCTGCTGGAAGAAATCCACGATCGAACCGGACACTGGCCTGCGCTCATGGGCGTGGACTGCGCGGATTTCGGTCGCGGCGGACTCACGTTCGAGGCACCGAACCAAGCAGCGATCGCCTACTGGAAGCAAGGCGGACTGGTCACCGTGAGCGCGCACCTTTACAACCCCGCCAACCCGCGGGGCGGCGGCCTGCGCGACAAAGGCGTCAACATCGCGGACCTGCTCCAGCCCGACACCGACACGCACCGGCGCTGGATGCGGGAACTCGATCAACTCGCGGCGGGCTTGCAGGAGTTGAAGGATGCCGGTGTGGTGGTGCTCTGGCGGCCGTTCCACGAGATGAACGGCGGCTGGTTTTGGTGGGGCGCGCAGGAGCCTGAGGCCTTCATCCGCGTCTGGCGACACATGTTCATGTACTTCAGCGAAACCAAAGGGCTGGATAATCTGCTCTGGGTTTACGGCCCCAACCACGGCCAGAAAACCGCTGCGTATTACGCCGGCGACCGTTTCGTCGATCTCGTTGGCCTAGACGCTTACACCGACTCCATCGACCCGGAGCACATCAAGGGTTACGCCGAAGTGGCGGCGTTGCCGAAGCCCTTTGGTTTCACCGAATACGGTCCGCACGGCCCCAGCAATCCGCCGGGCGACTACGACTACCGACGCTTCCTGGCCGGGATCGAAAAGAACTTCGGCAAGACGTGCTTCTTCATGTCGTGGAATGGGAAGTGGAGCCTGGCCAGCAATCAAAACACCGCCGAGCTGTTGTCGAACCCCGCAATCGCGAATCGCGAGGATCTGCCGGCCGGTTTGGCGGGCGCGCCGAAGAAGGATTGAACCCGAATTCCGAAGTTGGGGAGCACGCCCGCCCTCGGGTGTGGCTGAACGCGCCAGGTAGGGCGCGCTCTCCGAGCGCGCCGCCGAACGCGGCGGGCTGGGGACAGCCCGCCCTACCGAATGCGCTCGCCGCCCTCGGCGAGGGCGCCGAAAACCGCACGCGGGGCGCGTACGCTCCACAACTCAACTCCGGTTTTCGGGTTGAACACATCCCGGGCTGGCGCGGATCGCCAGCCCGCGCGGCGAACGTTGCCCGCCGAAAACCAGCGCCCCGCCAGGAACAGCGGGGCGTGTCATTTTCCGATTCGCAGTTTCGCAGGCTGCGAACCACAAGGCCAACGTCGGTGGGCTACTTCAATTCCAGTTCGTCCTTCGACGGCAGCGGCGGGAATTTCGCGTGCGGCTCGGTCTGGTACCAGAACGCGACCGAGGCGATGTCGTCCTGGAGTTGCAGGTACCGGCCATCCTTGCGCCAGCCCAACGCCTGGATAGTCACCTTCAAGTCGTCGTCAAACCGGATCGGGTCGGTGATGTGCCAGCGGTACAGCCCGAAGCGCGTCTGGGAATCGTACAAGCCGTCCGGCCGGATGACTTGCGCCAGGCCGGTGTACGGCGTGCTGAACTCGGTGTAGCGGCGCTTGCCGTCGGGGCCGGTGGTGTCGAAGTTGTAGGAACCGCAAAAATAATCCTCGGTGCCAGTCCCGCAAATCGTCGGGAACTGGGTGTCGCCGTCCATGAAGAATTTAATTTCGCCTTCGCCCCACCAACCCGTGCTGTGCACTTCCCACGCCAGGTACGTGCCGACGTACTGGCCCTGGCCTTTCACGCCGTCGAGGATGGTGTACTGGCCCTTGGCCTTGAGCGGATCTTCGCGTCGGAACTGGGCGTGGAAATATGCCGCGTCCTCCGGCACGCGCGTGAGCGTGTAGTCGATCTGGTAGTAGATCGTCATGGTTTGGTCATCGAGGTTCTCCAGCGTGACCTTCGCCTTCTTCCGGAACGGCATTTGCCAGTACGAATTGAAGGCGCTGCCGGGGTTCACGCAGACCGGCAGGCTGCTGATTTGGCAATATTTCGCCCAGCCACAGGCAAAGAAATCGCCCAGCGGCACCTCAACCGACGGCTCGGTCTCGTCGTCCCAGTAAAAGCGCAAAATGAAATACCGCGTCTTGTCCAGCGGCGCCGGTGTCAGCCAGATGTGCTGGATGCTGCCCGGCCCTTCGATGTCGGCGAGCGTGAAAGTTTGTTTTGCGCCTACGCGGACATACGGCGACACCTTCCAGCCCTGGCCCAGACCGCGCGCGGCGCCGGCGGCGGGCCCGTCCACGGACATGCCGGCTTTGCCCTTCTCGCCGGTGAAGTTCTCCGGGCTGATCGAACGCGTCTTGGCGTCCGAGAGCCGGTAGAGGTTGCCCAGGCCCAGGTTGAGTCCGTTGAAAGAACGCTCGGCCGCGAAGGCCGACAGGCCCCCGGCCAGAGCGATTGCGAGTCCAGCGATCAAGCTTCGTTTCATAATGCAGCGACAGGTGTGATGGGTTTGCTTTCTGAACGACGCCGTCGCGGCGGAACGACTCTGCCAGGTCATTCCCGAGCGAACGCGGCGTGCACGCGCGGAGTCTGGCAATCTCGCCCCGCAGCGCAAACAAGTTTTTCGGCCGGCGCCCAATTTGACGAAACGATCGCCCGGCTGGCCCCCCGCGGCCACCGCAGTTTCGCTTCCCCGGCTGGCCGCGACCTCCTAGGCTGCGGGCGTTGAAACACAAAGTGGCGAAGAACAAGCCTGCCGGCCACGGCGCGCCTACCGGTGCGTCGGCGGGTAGAAGTTCCCCCCCCGGCACTGGCCCGCGGTGGCAGGTGCGGCTGTTCCGGTTGCTGGCCGTCGTGTTGGTGCCGCTGATCTTGCTGGCCGTGGTGGAACTGGCGCTGCGGCTCGTCGGTTACGGTTACCCCGCCAGTTATCTCATCCCCGCCACGGTCAAGGGCAAGGAGGTGCTGGTGGACAATGACCGGTTTGGCTTTCGCTTTTTCCCACCCGCGATGGCCCGGACTCCGCCGCCGACGGTGCTCACGGAACGGAAAGCCACCAACACCGTTCGCGTCTTTCTGTTCGGCGAATCGGCGGCGTTGGGCGATCCGAAGCCGGCCTACGGCGTGAGCCGGTACCTGGAGGCTTTGCTGCGGGAGCGCTATCCGCGGGCGCGCTTCGAGGTGATTCCCGCCGCGATCACGGCCATCAATTCGCACGTGCTCCGGCTCATGGCCCGCGAACTCGCCGGGCTCGACGCGGATTTGTGGCTCGTCTATGCCGGCAACAACGAGATGGTCGGCCCGTTCGGGGCCGGCACCGTGTTTGGACCGAAGGCGCCTTCGCTCGCCTGGGTGCGCGCGTCGCTCGCGCTGAAATCCACGCGCCTGGGCGAGGCGCTGGACGCGTTGTTGACCCGGCTGGCCGGCGCGGGTGCTCCGGCCGGGAGTTGGGGCGGCATGGAAATGTTCGTGGAAAACAAGGTGCCGCCCGGCGACCCGCGCAAAGAGACCGTTTATCGGAGTTTCCAGGCCAACTTGGAAGACATTGTGCGTGCCGGCCTGGACGCCAAAGCGCGGGTGATCCTCAGCACCGTGGCCAGCAACCTTAAGGATTGTGCGCCGTTCGCTTCCGCGGAACCGACCGGTCTGGGCGGCGTGGAACTGGAAGCCTGGAAGAAACTCCGCAAAGACCTGCTGGTCGCGCTGGTCCGCCAAAATTTTCCCGAGGCGCGCCGGCTGAGCCTGGAGGCCTTGAAGAGCGCGACGAACTGCGCGGAACTTTACTACGAACTCGGCGCCGCCGACCTCGGGCTGACCAACCGCGCGGAAGCGGCCCAGGCGCTCGTTCTGGCGCGCGACTTGGACGCCCTGCCCTTCCGTGCCGACTCCCGCATCAACCGCATCATTGCCGAAGTGGCTTCCCATCACGCGACCGAGGGCGTGCGTTTGGTGGACGCGGAAGCCGCGCTGGGGCCCGCCGCCGCGACCGGCATTCCCGGCGAGGAATCGTTTTACGAACACGTGCATTTGAATTTCGACGGCAACTACCGGCTGGCCCACGCTTTCGCGGATGCCGTGGCGCCGGCCTTGCCCGCCTGGGCCAGGCAGGGCGAACAAACCGGGTGGGCCGACGCGGCGCGGTGCGCGCAGGACCTGGGACTCACGGACTGGAACCGCGCCGCCGCCGAGGAAGCGATGCTCTTGCGGCTGGGCGACGCGCCGTTCACCAACCGCATCAACAACGGCGCGTGCATCGTTCATTTGCGGCGCGAGCTGGCGGCCACGCGACGCAAGCTCCGCGACGAATCGGCGGCCGACGCGCGCCAGCGTTACCAGGCCGCCTGCGCCGCGGCGCCGGAGGATTTCCACCTGCGCGAAAGCTTTGCGGAATTTCTCGAAGCCGTGGGTGACCAAACCGCGGCCTACAAGGTCTGGGAGGAACTCCGCCGGATGCTGCCGCACCATCTCGGCCCCGCTTACCAGTCCGCGCGCCTGGCGGTCCGGCTGGGGCGGCCGGCCGATGCCGAGGTGTTGCTCCGCCAAGTGCTGAAGCGCCGACCGGACTTCATCGACGCGCGGGTCGAACTGGGACAGTCGTTGTTCAAGCAAGGCCGGATCGCCGACGCGCGCGCCGAGTTTGAGACCGTGCTCAAACGGCAACCGGACCACGCCCGCGTGCGGTTTTACCTGGCAGATGTGCTGGCGGCGCAAAACCACCGTTCGGAGGCGCTGGCCGAACTTCGCGAAGCTGCGCGCTTGCGGCCGAACTTTTGGGAGGCGCGTTACCTTCTGGGGGTGGAACTCGCCATGACCAACCAAGTGGACGCGGCCCGCGCCGAATTCGAAGCCACCACGCAGTTGCGACCCGACTTCGCGCTGGGTCACCTGAATCTCGGCGTGGCGCTGGCCCGGCTCGGCCAGTACGAGAAGGCGGCGGGCGAGTTTCAGGAAACGCTCCGCTTGGACCCGCAGAACCAGAAGGCGCGGCAGCAACTCGACTTCATCAAATCGCTGGAAGAACCCAAGAAGTAAACCCGCCAGCGCAAACCAGCCTGGCGGCTCAAGGCGCGGATAGCAGCCACACGCCCGGCGACAGGAACCGTAGCGGAGTGCTGGCCTCGAAAGTGAATTTCCACTCGACCTTCGCCGGATCGCCGGCGGGCTTACCGGTGGCCGAAGTCGGGAGCGCCACACTCCAAGTCGTCAAGTCAGCCGTGTCGCGCCAAAGGAACTCCACGTCGTTGGCCACCGCCGACGCTTCGAACGCGAGCGTGAGTTGCCCCAAGTTTACGGGCGTGACGATCCGAACGGGATCGACGTCGGCGTGGCCTGGCAGCGTGCCGAGCGCGTACTCGAACAGGTTAGGCAGTCCATCGGCGTCCGGATCCGCCGCCGGGCCGCTGACAGCGGTGTTGGCCAGACTCGCGCCGTCGAAGGCCAGGTCGCGCCAGGCCGGATAAGTGCTGCCTTGCGTGCGCGAAATCGCCACCACGTACGGGTCCGGCGTGGCGTCGCGGGCATCCACCCAGACCGCGAAGGCCGGGGCACTGAAATTCAGCGCCGGCACGATGCCTTGGTAATCCCCAACCATGCGCCCCGTGTCCGTCAAGGGCGCGCGGGTCAGGTCCGAGGATTCCGTGCTGAGCCGGAGGTTCGGCTGCCAGGTATCCCCGCCGTCGAAGGATTCGGCGAGGTACAAGTCCACCCACTTCCCGGAGCCATCGTCGTGGCGTTTGTCGTAAAAAATCACGGAGACGTGCTGGCCTTCCGGCGAGACGGCGACCGCCGCGTTGAAGACCGAGCGGTTGTTCGGCGTGTCGTTCACTGGCACGGGCGTGGTCCAGGTCAATCCGCGGTCCCGCGAACGAGTGAACAGGATGCGCGGTCCGCTTCTCCATCCTTGATAAACCACGTACAGCACGCCAAGGGTCCGGTCTGCCGTGGCCGACGGCAGGAAGTTCCCGTCCCGCGCCACGGTGTCGTTGTAACGATTCACGGCGGTGACCAGCCGCGCCGGTGTGAACGTGGCGCCGCCATCCGGCGAGTGCGCCAGTTCGATCTGTTCGCCCGCGCCACCGGCGAAGTTCCAATAAATGACCGCCAGCGAACCGTCCGGCAGGAAGACCGGTTGCGATCCCTGGCAGTACGGCGGACTGATGGTTTGCGGCACACTCCAGTTGGTCCCGCCATCGTCGCTGAACGTGACCGCGATGGGGTTGATGGCCAGGTTGAGCGACGTGCTGTCGAATCGCGTGTAAGTCACCGCAACCCGCCCATCCGTGGGCGAGCCGGCGAACGTGTTCACCGCCATCCATTGCTTGTCCAGCATCACCAGGTCGGTGCTGCTGGTCACCACGGTCAACGGTCGCGAAAACGTCAGCCCGCCGTCGGTGGACTTGCTCAAAACGATCGTCGTGTGCCAACCGCGCGTTCCCGGCCGGATGGCCAGCGTGTTCAAGTACAGCGTGCCTTCGCGGCCGATGCCGGCTACCGGATCGGAGGCGCGCGTGAACGGGCCGCCGTCCACGGCGTCGATCAAGTGCGGGATCAGCTTGCGCTCCCAAGTCTGGCCGCCGTCGCGGCTCAGCGCGTAACCGCAATCCACCGCCCCGCCATCGGTGAAGCGGCCTTCCTGGAACGAAGCGAGGAGCAGGTTCGTGTCCGTGAACGAGCGGGCGATGTGCGGCTCCGCCTGGGCGAGTTGGCCGGCGGGCAACGCGGCCGGATCGTCACCGAGACGGAAGTTCGGGCCGACCTTGGGATCGGTGTCGGCCAGCCCAAGCCCGGCCAGGCGAGGCGCGGCCGGCGGTTCGGTGGCCGGCTGCAACGCGTCTGTGCCGGCATACAACAACGCGTAGCCGCCGCTCGACAGGCGATCCGGCCGCGGGAACCGGGCCGGTGCCGGCGCGGTGGCGGCCAGACCCAAACACCCGCCAAGCCACAAGGTCAGAGCCAGCCAGGCAACTCCGGAGCCTGGCCGCGACCGCCGCGGCAGACGCACCACGACACAGTGTCTTAGTCGGATTTCACCCAGCCGGCGGGCTGGCCTGACGGGCGCGCGTGTGACGGGCGGCTTCACCTCGGTTCAAGCGTTCGCGAACGCTTCGCGCATGCGCTTGAGCCAGACTGGGACCTCGCCCCAAGGATCGTTTTCCTCGTATTCGAGCGCGACGTAGCCCTGGTAATTGGCCTGGCGGAGGATCTCGATCACCTTCGCCAGATCGGTGGGCTGTTTCGGCTGACCGCGGCGGCTGATGGCCACCTTCAACTGCACATTCACCGCGTACGACGCCAGGCGCGCCATCTCGGCGTAAGGATCGGCGTCCGTGAAGAAATTGCCGGTGTCGAGATTCACGCCGACCCAGGGCGATTTGACGGCTTGGACGATGTCGAGCAGGTCGCTCACTTCCGACACGATGCCGCCGTGGTTTTCGAGGCCGAGCCAGATGCCCTTCGCGCCGGCGTACTCGCCACATTCCTCCAGCGCGCGAACGCACTGGCGTTTGGCGGCCGCCTTGTCGAGACCCTTCGGGTCACCGGCAAACACGCGAATGTGCGGCGCGCCAAGCACCGCCGCGTGATCCACCCAGGCTTTGACTGAGGCCACCTGTTGGTCCCGCGCCGGGCCGTCGGGCAGGGCGAAGTTGTTGCCCACCGCGGTGCCACTGACGGCCACGCCGCGGAGAAAGGCGTGCCGCTTCAATTCGATCAGGTAGTCGTCGGTGAAGCTTTTCGGGAAATAGTAGCTGGTCAGTTCGGTGCCATCGCAGCCGTGGTCGGCGCAAAAGTCGATGAAGCCCGGCACGGTGAGCGATTTGTCGCCCGCCGGCCGGTTGAAGAAGTCGCGGAACGAATACGCCGCGAGGCTCAGTTGGAGCCGGCAGCGACCGGAGCGGTGGAGCGGTTCGAGCGCGCGCAGGGTCGCCACGGCCGGCCCGGCAAACAACCCGGCGGCCAGCAGGGCACGGTCCAGAAACGCACGACGCGAGAGTGGGGGTGGCAAGTTCATTGATGGCGGGATTGAAGCCTGAGACCTGCGCCCGCGGAAGCGAAAAACGCTCTTCGCGGCTACTCACCGCACCTCCGTTCGATCGGGAGTTGCCAGCGCGCGCCGCGCTCGAAGACGGACTGGACTTCGTTCGCTCAGAACTTGTTCTTCCGATACGCGCCCATCGCGGGGGCGTCGGGGTTCACCTCGGGACCAAAGTAGCGCAGGCAGACCAGCGGCTCGGTTTCGCTCGTGTTCTCGAAGGTCACGCCCGCGTTCGCGCCGTCTTCGGTGCAGAAATACTCGTCCTCGGTCAGTTCGGTGAAGCGGATAAGCTTCGGGCTGTTCAGCGGCTCGCCGTTGAGCTTGCCCGTGCCTTGGACGCAAATCAGGCCGTAGGCGCCTTGGTCGGTGATCCTGGCGGTCACGCCGGGTTCGACGGTCAGTTCCTTCGCGGTGAAGAGTTGTTGCCCATCCACCTTGCCATAGACGATCCAACGATCGACGAAACCCTCCGCTCGCGTGTCGGCCACGGGCACCGGTTCCAGGTAGTGGTTATCCTTGAAATTCGGATCGACGTTCGCGTCCCAATCAAGCTGGTCCACGATGAAGTCCAGATCGTGGTGGTATTTCTTGGGCATGTCCTTCACGAGCAGACTCCAGGGCACGTAGCGGCCTTCGACCATGCTCTGGTACATGCCGAACACGTCGCTGCCCCATTGCGGCTCGTAGGTGCAGAGGCTGCCGGGCGCGTGCAGAATGCACGGACCGACCAGCCAGCCGGTGCCGGGTTTGAGGCGGTAGGCCTTCGAGAGATCGAGGATGCCGTTGTCGCCTTTGTTCCAATCTTCGAGGCATTTGCGGACCTGCGCCTGGGTGGTGCCGGGTTCGAGGCCGAAAAACGTGTAAGGGAAGTTGTTGCCGACGTTGTTGTGCTGCGGCGGGAAATAATAGCTCTCCGGCTTGCCTTCCTGGCCGACGAGCTTGGCTTGCTTGGCCGACTGGTGCATGTGGTGCGGAATCGGCCCCATGTTGTCGAAGAACTTCGAGTACACCGGCCAG
>JAKCAB010000148.1 GCA_021839785.1 bacterium
TGGCCGGTTCCACAAACCGGAACAGTTCCGGCATGCTCGCCAGCCGGGACGGGCTGAACGTCTCGGTATGCCACCCGCGCACCACCACCACGGCGCTCGCCAACCGCGGCAGATCGGGCGCCGCCAGCACGAACGGCAGCTCACCCGGCCCGGCCTGCGGTTGCGGATTCAGGACGAAGAAATCGATCTCCTCCTCGTCGCGCGCGGTCGGGGTCACATATTTCCGGCGTTGCTGGACGAAGAAACCGTGCAGCTCGAAGAACTCGCGGACGATCGTTTCGCTGACAGCCATGGCGGGGCGCCGGGTTGGCGGATTGCGCTATTCGTGGCTGAGCGTCTCCCAGACGAGCTTCTCGGCCACCGGCAGGCCCCAGCGCACCTGACCGATTTTCTCGGCGAGCACGAATCGAACTTCGCCCTGGCTGACTTTCTTGTCCAGGCGCATCGCGGTGAACAATCGCTTCTTCTCCGGCGCGGCCAATCGCACCGCCGTCGGCAGGCCGGCCCGCGCGAACAAGGCCCGGATGCGCTCCACGGCGGCGGCGGGCAGGCCCAACAGTTTCTCCGAAAGGCGCGCGGCCGCCACCTGTCCAATGGCGATGGCCTCGCCGTGCAGATATTGGGTGTAGCCTGAAATCGCCTCCAGGCCGTGCCCGATGGTGTGGCCGAAATTGAGGATCGCGCGCACGCCGCCTTCGGTTTCGTCCTGGCCCACCACGTCCGCCTTGATCTCGCAGGACCGCGCGACAACCGCGCCGAGCGCCGCTTCTTCGCGCGCGAGCAGCCGGTCCAGGTCGCGCTCCAACTGGTCGAGGAAGGCCGCGTCGCGGATGATGCCGTACTTGATGACCTCCGCCACGCCGGACCGGAATTCGCGTTCCGGAAGGGTGTCCAAGGTGGCGAGGTCGCACAGCACCAGGCGCGGCTGGTAAAACGCGCCGACGAGGTTCTTGCCGGCTTCGAGATTGACGCCGGTCTTGCCGCCCACCGAGCTGTCCACCTGGGCGAGCAAGGTCGTGGCCACTTGCACGAACGGGATTCCGCGCAGGTAAGTCGCGGCCACGAAGCCGGTGAGGTCGCCCACCACGCCACCGCCCAACGCCACCAGGAAAGAGCGGCGCTCGAGGCGGTGCCGGGCCAGTTCGTTGTAGCACGCCTCAACCTGGCGCAGCGTCTTGGAGGTTTCTCCCGCCGGGAAGGTGATCAGCAACGGCTCGAAGCCCGCTTTGCGGAGGCTCGCCAGCGTCCGCGCCGCGTGTGCCGGACCCACGTGGTCGTCCGTGACGACCGCGCAACGCGGGCCAAAGCCCAGCTTTGCGCACGCGCGCCCGAGGCGATCCGCGACGCGGCGACCGATGACAATCGAATAGGTGCGCGCGCCGAGCGGCACTTTTACTGTGCGCATGACCCGAGTCTAAGTATCGCGTCGCGCCTGTCAAAGGCTTGGCGAGTGCGGACGGGATCACTGCGCGCAATGCCGGCCTGGCCCGGTTGGCGTGGGCCACGAGCGGCGGTTTCTGTGCAGCCAGACGCACACTTCCCGCCTGGCTGGCGCTTGCTAATTTCCCTCTGAGACTTGAATGGGCTGGCGCGGGCATCGCAACAAGCAGTTGACGCGTTCGTTCGCGACGATCAAAGTCGGGCGTGTACCCAGCCTGTGCAACGTCATATTGACTTAGACTATGAAACATTTCAGCCCAACCCGGCCGGCCGTGAAGGGGTTTACCCTGATCGAGTTGCTGGTCGTCATCGCCATCATCGCCATCCTGGCCGGCATGTTGTTGCCAGCGCTGGCGAAAGCCAAGGCCAAGGCGCAAGGCATCTTGTGCATGAACAACACCAAGCAGTTGATGCTGGCCAACATCATGTACCAAGGCGACAACTTGGATAAGTTCCCCGGCTCCTACCACGGCGGCTTCCAACCGGGAGTGAACGCCAAGGAGCGGCCGTGGGTTACCGGCTGGCTGGATTGGACCACCAGTCCGGACAATACCAATACCCTTTTCCTGATCGATCCCCGGTACGCCGTTCTCGCCTCCTACTTCGCGAACGCGAAAAACATCTACAAGTGCCCGGCGGACAAGTACCTGGCCGCTCCCCAGCGAGCCAAGGGGTGGACCGAGCGGGTGCGCAGTGTTTCCAGCGATATTCTTGTAGGTGAGGGCAACGCCGAGAGTGGCCCCATGGGCGGCATCTACGCTCACCCGACCAAGGCGTCGGACCTGACGATCCCTGGCCCCACTGAGACGTGGGTGTACGTGGACGAACACCCGGACAGCATCAATGACGCTGGGTGCTTCCCGCCAACCAGCTCCACTCACTTCGTGGACATTCCGGCGAACTATCACAACGGGGCCTGTGGCTTTGCCTTCGCCGACGGCCATTCCGAGATTCACAAGTGGACGGGGCCCAAGATCAAGTCGCTGAAGATTACCGCCTCAAGCTACCAACTTAACGTCGACACTACCAAAGGCGACCCCGACCTCGTTTGGTACTCCTACAAGAGTCCGCGGAAGACAACGCAATCCTACTGAACAGTTTTCCGAGTCCGGTTCCGAAAAAACGAAAGTAGGTTCTCAGGGTTACGTAGCTTGGCCCGCCGCAAGGCGGGCCAACGCGTTTTTGCGGTTGGCGCGCGGCAAGCCGGACGAGCGGAGCAGGGGTGTCCGGCCTGCGTTCGTCCGCATTTTTCCGCCTTGCCGGAAACTGACCAACCGGCCATAAGCCGCGGCATGGCATCGTCACCGAACGACTCTTCCCGCCTGGCCACGCTGGTCCGACACGAAGCCGATGCGCCCAAAGAGCGCAGCACTTGCGGCTGGCGGCACCTTCTGCTCAGCCGGCAAGACCAGGCCCGCGGCCTGGCGGCGTGGGCCCACGTGGTGGACATCGACGGCTCGCGTGCGCATTACCACCGCCGCAGCACCGAGCTGTACTACGTCCTCGCAGGCGAAGGAACGGTGACACTCGACGGGATGGAACACCCGGTACGCCAAGGCAGCGTGGGGCACATTCCACCCGGCGTCGTCCACAGCGCCCAGGGTCGCGTAAAGGTGCTCGTCATCGGCATCCCGGACATCGCCGAGGACGACCTGTTTTTCCCGGGCGAGCCGGAACCGCCAGCGAGCGCGGGCGGGATTGACACTCATTCGCATTCACAGTGATTCGAACTCCCTCGCCCGCCCTGAGCGGGTACCCTGCCACCAACCCGGTAGAGCGCGGCTGTGCCAGCACCGGGCCATTTCGGCCGAGTCGCAGCTCGGCCCTCCCGGGTTTGTGGGTCGGGCAGGGGGTGAGCTTGCGTGGCTGTTTCCGCAATTCGGCCCAGCGGTGGCGCTGAGTGGAAAACTCATCAGGGCCTGTCTGAAAAAGGGGTGGCGCGGGCGACTCGCCCGCCCCGGTCGGCGACCCGCCGACCGGAACGGTGGAGAGCACCACCGGGCGAAAAGACCGTCTCCCTTGGCTCGCACGGTGGCTCCCGTTCCGTCCGGCGGGTCGCCTGAGCCACCGGAAAATGAATTCTCAGACACGCTCTCAAGGCCCTGTCGGGGAACCTGGCCCGATTGGCCGCACGCTGCGTGCGATCGCGAGCGGTCAGCCGGCGGCGTGCCGTTCGCTCAGGTAGTCCCGAAACGCTGCGTAATTCACCGCCAGCCGGTCGTAGTCCTCGGCGAGCTTGTCCAGCGCGGCCAAGGCGGGCGGCACGGTGGGCGTGAAACCCAGGATCTTCTCGATCTCCTCCGGGAACTTCGCCGGATGCGCGGTTTCCAGCACAACCGCGGGAGAGCCGTTCAGCGGTTCCGTTGGCACGTAATCCAGGAAGCCGCGCCAGCCGACGGCGCCGTGCGGTTCGAGCAGGAGCTCGTGGTCGGTCCAGGCCTGCTGGATCGTGGCGCGCGTTTGTTCGTCGGAGACGCCGGTCGAGAACAGGTCGCGCCGCAGCGCGGCCATGTCCGGCGCGAAGTTGATCCTTCCGGTTTCGTCCATCTGGCCGCCGTAAACCGCCACAAGCCGGGCGAGGTTGCTGGGATGGCCCACGTTCATGGCGTTGGAAAGGCAGGCGCGCGACGGCTCGATCTTGTCGTAGCGGCCCGTGGCAAGGAACCGCGGGAACTCGTCGTTGCCGTTCACCGGCACCACAAGGCGTTTGATCGGCAACCCCATCTGACCGGCGATGATCGCGCCCATCATGTCGCCGAAGTTGCCGCTGGGGACAGCGAAGACGATGGGCTCGCCGGGCTGGGCGAGGCGGGCGGCGGCGTAAAAATAGTACACGCTTTGCGGCAGGAGCCGGCCGATGTTGATCGAATTGGCCGAGGAAAGCGGAATGCGCTTCAGCGCGGGATCGGCGAAGGCGCGTCTCACCAACGCCTGGCAGTCGTCGAATTTGCCGTCGATGGCGAGGGTGCGGATATTCTCGCGCAGCGTGGTCATTTGCTTGCGCTGGCGGGCACTGACTTCGCCGAGGGGGAACAGGACGATCGCGCGAATGCCCTCGACGCCGTGGAACGCACTGGCCACGGCGGAACCGGTGTCGCCGCTGGTGGCGGTGAGGATGGTAAGGGTCTGGCCGTTCTCGCGCACGAAGCGACCGATCAACCGCGCCATCATCCGCGCGGCGAAATCCTTGAAAGACAAAGTCGGCCCTTGGTCCAAGCGCAGCACACAGACACGGTCGAGGCCACGGACCGGCTCCAGCGGGACGGCGTAGGCGTAGGCGTCGCGGCAGAGTTCTTCCAGCGCCTCGTCGTCGATGATGCCTCCGGTGAAGCGCCGGAGCACTTCGAAGGCGATGGCGTGGTACGGCAGCTTGGCGAAGCCGGCGAGGTCGTGGTGCGTGAGCTTCGGGAACTCGCGCGGCAGGTAAAGGCCGCGGTCCGGCGCCTGGCCGATCAGGAGCGCGTCGCGCAGGTTGACGTCGGGGGATTGGCCGTTGGTGCTGTGGAAAAGGAGTGGCATGGACAGGTCAGAGCGTTGCGGGGTCGCGCGAAGGACGCGAAGGCGGCGAAGCAGAGAAGAAAGGTTTGCCTTCCAGATGGTTTACTACCCGGGTGATGCCGTCCTTCAAGTGGAGTTCGTTGAAATTGATCAGAAACCCAAGCTTGAGAGGGATCAGTTTGAGGTAGTTGGTCGTGATCTTCTTGAACAGGGGTGTGACGGCTTCGACTGACTTCAGTTCGACGAGAACCTTGTGTTCGACGATCAGATCAGCGCGAAAGCCAACTTCCAGACGCTCCCCCTCATAGACGACTGGGATGGCGACCTGTCGCTCGACGCTCAACCCTTGTTTCCGAAGTTCGACGGCCATCGCAGCTTCGTAAACCGATTCAAGCAGCCCGGGACCAAGGGTCGTGTGGACCTTGAAGGCGGCGTCGAGAACCGCTTTGCCAACTTGCTCTTCGGTCAGGTGCATTTGCCATGTGTCGCGCGAAGGGCGCGAAGGCGGCGAAGGTTGGGCTTCCTTGACCTCGCTCCCTTCGCCTCCGTCGCGCGACTCTTTACTCAAAGCTTTCCACCCGGATCATGACCGGGGCCGCCTTCACGACCGGCAGTTTGGCGATCTTCGCCAGTGCCTTCGCCATCGCCGCGTTCGGCGCGTCGTGGATCATCAGGATCAACGGCACACTCTCGCCTTCGTGACCAGCGGGTTGGATCACCGAAGAGATGCCAATCCTGGCCGCGCCCAGAATTGCCGTGATTTTAGCCATGACGCCGGGTCGATCCAGCACGCTGAGCCGCACGTAGTATCGCGAAGAAACCTCGCCGATGGGCGCCACCGCGCCGGCGTGTTCATGCGGCACGAACGGCGGCACGCGTCCGTGACTGCCGTGCGCCAGGTCGAGCGCCGCGTCGGCCAGGTCGCTCAGGACGGCGCTGGCGGTGGCGTCCTTGCCCGCGCCGCGTCCGTAGAAAAGCGTGTCGCCCACCACGTCGCCGCGGACGAAAACAGCGTTGAACACCCCATTCACGCTGGCCAGCACGTGCGCGTCGGGAATGAGTGCGGGATAGACGGAAACCTGGATGCGCGCGCCGTTGCGAGCACGGGTTTTCGCTCTGTCGAGCTTCTTGACGATGCCGAGCAGCTTGATCGTGTAGCCGAGTTGCTGGGCGAAGTGCATGTCCAGCTTCGCGATGTGCCGGATGCCTTCGACGTAGATGTCTTGCGGCTTGACCCAAAACCCGTGCGCGAGCGAGGCGAGGATGCCGGTCTTGTGTTCGGCGTCAAAACCGTCGAGGTCGAGGTCCGGCGGCGTCTCGGCGTAGCCGTGCTTTTGCGCGTCGGCCAGCACGTCGGCGAACTCGGCGCCTTCCTGCTTCATGCGCGTGAGGATGTAATTGCAGGTGCCGTTGACGATGCCGTAGAGGTGCGTGAAGCGGTTCCCGACAAACGCCTCGCGCATCGCCTTGATGATCGGAATGCCGCCGGCCACGCTCGCTTCGTAGTACAAGTTCGCGCGGTGCTCGCGCGCGGCGGCGAATAACTCCTCGCCGTGCGCGGAAAGCAAAGCCTTGTTGGCGGTGACCACCGGTTTGCCCCGGCGGAGGGCCGCCAGGATCATTGTCTTGGCGATGCCGGTGCCGCCGACCAGTTCCACGACCATCTGAACGCCGGGATCGTTGACCACGCTTTGCCAATCGGTGGTCAGGAGCGCCCGCGGAATCTCGTACGGCCGCCGTTCGTCCAGCGCCTTGACGGCCACCTTGGTAAGGCGGAGCCCCACGCCCAAGCGCGAGGCCATGAGCTGGCCGTTGCGCTGCCAATGGTGGAAGACGCCGCTGCCGACGGTGCCCCCGCCAATCATCCCCACGTTGATCTGCTGCATAGAACCGTTGAGCGTGCCGCAAGCGACTGGGGCCGACAATCCAATTTGCGGCGCCGAAGGCTGCGTTTGAAACAGCCCTGCGCTGCCGCGCGCGGCCTGGTTCATCGCCCGGCAAGCGGTGCCGGTGTTGGGTTGCATGGCCCGTTTTATCGGGCATCGGACCGAGCGCCAGACACCGTTGGAAACAAACTACTAAATTCTTAGTTGACAGGTGTGGGAGGGCGGTGTTTATTCCGCGTCAACTAATTCTTTAATAACTGAGAACCCGGAACGGAGTCCGCCCATGCCGCGAAAAAAGTCAGTCACGCTCACCGACGGGGAACACCGGATCATGGAAATCCTCTGGGCCAAAGGTTCCGCCACCGTGGCCGAGGTGGCCGAGGCCCTGGCCGGCGAAGGCGGCTCGGCCTACACGACCGTCCTGACGATGATGCGGATCATGCGGGACAAAGGCTACCTGTCCTACCGCAAGGAAGGTCGGGCCCACGTCTTCACGCCGAAAGTGAACCGCCAGGCCGCGGCCCGAAACGCGGTGCGCCAGTTGTTGACCAAATTTTTTGCCGGCTCGCCCGGCGAGCTGGTGCTGGCCTTTTTGCGGGACGAAGATTTGAGCCCGGAGGAGCTCGACGCCTTGAAACGCGAGGTGCTGGAACACGGCAAACCCCGTTCGACGCAATGAACATCACGTTAACCAACCTCTGTGCCCAACTGCTCAGCGCCCTGGGCAACGGCCTCTGGCAAGGTCTGGTGCTGACCGCGCTGGTGTGCGGCGGCTTGAAAGTCCTCCGGGGCCTGAACGCTGCCAGCCGCTATGCGGTGGAACTGGCCACGCTGGTCATCGTCGCGGCGTTACCGGTGGTGCATTTCCTGATCGCGGAATTGGTTGGAAACTCGACTCCGCCCGGTGCACGCGCCGAGTCTGCCAGGAGCGGTTTGGGCCACACGCTCGACCTTCCCGCGACTGCGCGGGTGGCTTCGGAAAAACCCTCGGGTACGACTCCCAGCTTGGGCGCCCCGCAACCGTCATTTCGCATTGAGAGGAGCGTGGGCTGGGTCGTCGCGGAGCCAAATACGGAAGCCGGTTCCAGCGATGATCGACCTCTTCCCGCGAACGCGCCGAAGCCGCGAACCGTCGGCGCCCCGCCACAACCGACTGAGCCCGCCGTTGATGACATCCTGCAACCGGAGGTGGCGTTCGTTCCTGACCGTGACGGAGCCGATTTGAGGCCCGGTCAGAGCCGCGCGCTCAGTCCACCATCCTTGGCTGGGTCGGCCGCGCCTTCCGAGCCGCGACCCGTTGCCTTGCCGCCCGCACCGTCGGCGGGCCTTCAAGCCTGGAGACTGTCTCTTTCGCCGGGACTGAGTCTTGCCTTGGTGAGTGGCTGGGGCGCGGTCGCCGGGGCACGGCTGGTCTTCCTGGTCTGGCAGTACCTCGCGCTGGTGCGGCTAAAGCGCCGCAGTGCGCTCGCGCCGCCGCCGCAGGCAGCGCTGTTTGACTCTCTGTGCCGTCAAATGCGCGCGCGACGTCCGCTCACACTCCGCGCCAATGACGAATTGAATTCGCCGCTCGCGGCGGGTTTCCGATCGCCAGCCGTCCTGCTCCCGACCCGCCTGATGGACGAGCCGGCGAGCACGCTGGAAAAAGTCCTCCGGCACGAACTGGCGCATCTCGCCCGCGGAGACGACTGGACCAACCTGATTCAACAATTCATCAAGGCGACGTTCTTCTTCCACCCGTCGGTCGTGTGGCTGTCGCGGCGGCTCACCGTCGATCGCGAAATCGCGTGCGACGACCACGTCCTGGCGGCGACCTGCTCGCCGCGGGATTACGCCTTGTTTCTCACCGAATTTGCCAGCCGCGCACGGGAGCGTCATTGGGCCCCCGCGCCGGCGGCATGGAGCAACCACAGTCAACTCAAGGAAAGGATCCGTATGTTACTCGACTCGAAACGCAACACGTCTCCCCAGCTCGTGCGGGCCAAGGTGGGCACGCTGAGCACCGCGGCGGCTTTGCTGGCCGCCCTCGGTTTGTACGCCGGCCCAAGGCTGGCCTTCGCCCAGGCAGAGGCGCCGCCCGCGCCGGGACAACCCGCCAGCAACAGCCCAGGCGCATTCCCGGCGCGTGAAGTCTCCGCCGACCAAACGAACAGCGCTCAGCCGGTGCCGCCACCTCCCCAGTCCGAGCCATCGGCCAACCCTCTCGCGCCGGCCGTCAATGCCGTGCAACCGCCGACCGCCCGCATTGAGGCCGCAAGCGGAGCGGCGCTAGCATCGACGACACTCAGCGTGAATGCGGCGCCGGTGGTCGCGGCTCGGCCGGTCAGCATCAGCTTGGCGCCGGCGACCGTGGCTGAAGACGCGCCACCAGCGGGCGAACCCGCGCTGCCCAAGCCGGCAGATGCGGCTCTGCCCGCGGCAACACCCATGGCCATCAGTGCGCCCGCGACCCCGGATGCCCCGAGTTTCCAGTCGCCTCCGAGAGACCGCAGCGAGGCGCTCGAACAGCGGCTCGACCGCGTCGAACGGATGCTGGAGTTGCTGCTTGCGCGACAGGAAAAGGCTTCGGCGGCCGACGAGCAGGAACCCATCCGTCCTTCCCCAGGCTACTTCTCCAAATCCGAGGGGGTGAGCGAACCGAAGGTCCAGGCCGGGACCTGGTACGATACCAGGTATAGGCGAGCTCAAGCCGACAACGAGCGCCAGGTGCAACCGACACGTGAGCGGGCTGACCGCGACGCGCGGAAGGCAGCCGACGTTGTTGAAAAGGCCAGGCAGGAGGCCGAGCTCAGGGTGACAGTGGACGCCGCCCAGGCGCAGCGGCGCGCTTTGGAGGAACAACGCCGGGCACTGCAAGAACGCATCGCCGATATCGAGACCCAGCTCAACCGCCTGGAGCAGCAACTGGATCGCGTAAACCAGCAGTTCGAGCATCTCCAGGAAATGAAGCCGCGACCGGAGGCACAGAATCAGCCGGCGGCTCCCACGCAATCATTCAAGGAATTCTAGATATTCGTCGCGGATGCAGCCGGAGGCACAGAATCAATCGGCGGCCACCACCCCTGGCGTTACGTACCCGCAACCGGAATCGCGATGAGATCAGGTGTCGGCCTTTGTCCCGCGCGTCGCGGCTTTCCTTGGGAATCGCCCGGCGCGCGGGAGGGCGCATTTGACCTGCAGTGGAAAAGGCCTCTGCTGGCGGAGGCTCTCGGTCCTGCAATGCCGGTTACCGCGCGGTGACGACCACGTAGTTCTTCTTACCTTTGCGCAAAAGCAGGTGTTTGCCGAAGAGCAGATCGCCCGCCATGACGGTGCGCGTGGTGCTGGCCTCGCGGACGTTGTTGAGATAGATGCCGCCGCCCTCGACATCTTTGCGCGCCTGCCCTTTGCTCGGGCAAAGCCCGGCGTGGACGAGCAACTCGGTGAGCGGCAGGCCGGCGTCTCCCAAGCGCGCGCACTCGACGCTTTTGCTCGGCACTTCACCGACGATTTCCTGGAAGGTCGTTTCGCTCACGCCGGCCAGCTCGCCACCGAAGAGAATCTCGCTGGCACGCATGGCTTCTTGCGTCGCCGCCGCGCCGTGGATCATTTCCGTGACCGCCCGCGCCAGCGCGCGATGGGCGCCGCGGGCGCCGGGATTGGCCTCGTGGGCCTGGGTCAACGCCACGATTTCTTCGTGGTTGATGAAGGTGAAGAACTGGAGGTAGCGGATCACGTCGCGGTCGTCGGCGTTGATCCAAAACTGGTAGAAGCGATAGACGCTGGTCTTTCGGGGATCGAGCCAGATGGCGCCCGCCTCGGTCTTGCCGAACTTGGTGCCATCGGCCTTGGTGATGAGCGGCAGCGTCAGGCCAAAGGCGGCGCGGCCGAGCTTCCTCCGGATCAGGTCCATGCCGGCGGTGATATTACCCCATTGGTCGCTGCCGCCGATCTGCAGCTCGCAGTCCTGTTCCTGGCAGAGGTGATAGAAATCGAAAGCCTGGAGCAGCATGTAACTGAATTCGGTGTAGCTGATGCCCACCTCGCGGTCTTCCATCCGGGCGCGGACGCTTTCCTTGGCCACCATCTGGTTTACGGAAAAATGCTTTCCGATGTCGCGCAGGAAGTCGAGGTAGCTGACCTGCGCGGTCCAGTCGGCGTTGTCCACCAGCCGGGCGGGGTTGGCGGCGGTCTCGAAATCGAGGAGCCGGGCCAGTTGCGGGCGCACGGCGGCGACGTTCGCGGTGATCTGCTCCTTCGTGAGCAACGAGCGCTCCTGCGACTTGCCGCTGGGATCGCCGATCGAGCCGGTGGCGCCGCCGGCCACCGCGATCGGGTGGTGCCCGAAAAGCTGGAAGCGTCGCAGTGCCAACAAAGGCACCATGTGGCCGACGTGCAACGAGTCCGCCGTCGGATCGAATCCGCAGTAGAGCGCGATCGGCCGCGCTGCCAGTCGCGCCGTCAAGGCCGCTTCGTCGGTGCAATCCGCAAACAGACCCCGCCACTTCAACTCTTCGAGAATGCTCACGGCCGGGTGTTATCGCGGCGGGCGCGCGGCGCAACAAGGCGAAAAACGCGGGCCGTGGACGGCCTCAGTCCCGATCTCGCCTCGTCCGGCAGCTTGGCGCGTCAGCCCTTGGACGCGGATTTGGAAGCGATCGCCTCGGAGAGGACGCTCAAGGCTTCCGCGCGCGCGAGGGATCCCACCAGCCGGCGGTCACCGAGACTGATGACGACCGGGATGTTGCGGAGTT
>JAKCAB010000536.1:0-11173 GCA_021839785.1 bacterium
ACCGCCCGCATGAGGCCGATGTTGCCCTCGTTGATGAGGTCGAGCAGCGGCATGCCGAAGCCTTCGTACTCGCGGGCGATTTTGACCACCAGCCGCAGGTTGGCGCGGATCATGTGCTCGCGGGCGGCCCCGTCGCCGGCATGAATCCGCGCCGCGAGTGCGTTTTCCTCCTCGATCGTGAGCAGGTTCACCTCGGCGACCTCGCGCATGTAAAGCTGGAGGGCGCCGTCCACTCCATAGCTGGGGCGTGTCTCCGGCAGCGGGGCGGTCTTCAACGCCACCGGCGCAGGGGCTGGCAGGCAGGGTTTGACGGCGGTTTCGGGAATGGAATGAGAAGTCGCAACCCGCCGCTTGCTCGTCTTCTTGGCGGCTGCCGTTTTGCTTGTTTTCGTCTTCATGTGGTGGCTCCGCGAATCGAACTGTCCAACTTTCGTCTGAGTTGACATATTTTGTCAACCATTTGTTCAAAAAATGATAAGTGTCTCCATCGGAGGTCGCCAACCTTGATTGGGGAACGCCCTTAAATCCAAATCCCCAACGGCTTGCCGCGCGCCGTCGGGCCACCCGAGCTACACCCAAAACCCTCCGACATTCGCCTGCCCGTCCTCTATCGCCCGGCTACCCAGTCGGTTTTGCGGGTGTCTAATTTTCGTCTATTCTCGCAGCATGCCTGATGTTCGACATTCGATGAAGTCCGTTGTTCAACAAACAGGCCTGAGTCCGCACGTGATCCGGGTCTGGGAGAAGCGCTACGGCGCCGTCGAACCGAACCGCACGACCACCAACCGCCGCCTTTACTCGCCCCTCGAGGTGGAGCGTTTGCGTTTGCTGCACGCGGCCACCCAGGCCGGCCATAGCATTGGCACGGTCGCCCATTTGCCGGACGGAAAGCTCCGCGCTCTGGCGGGCCGGAGCTCCGCCCAGCGTGCGACACCTAAACGGAGTGGCAAAGTTCACGAATCGCCTCGAGGCGACGCTTTCATCGAGGCGGCGTTGACGGCGGTGCGGTCGCTGGATGCCGGTGGGTTGGAACTCGCGTTGCGGCGCGCCAGCCTGGCGTTGGGCACCCAAGGCTTGCTCCAAAAAATGGTGGCCCCGCTGGTTTGTGCGATCGGAGACCGCTGGCAGGCCGGCGATCTAACGACGGCGCATGAACACTTCGCCAGCCGGGTCGTGCAGGCCTACGTCACCCGGCTGGCCCGGCCGTTCGCCTTGGACGAACGGGCGCCCGGCCTGCTCGTCGCCACGCCGGCGGGCCAGATTCACGAACTGGGCGCGGTGCTCGTGGCCGCCGCGGCCGCGGCGCACGGTTGGCGCGTGAGCCACATCGGGGCGAGCCTGCCCGCGGTCGAGATCGCGGGCGGGGCGGTTCGGTGTGGGGCCTGCGCGGTGGCGCTGAGCATCGTTTACCCGGCTGGCGATCCCGATTTGCCGGCGGAACTGGAAGCGCTGCGCCAGTGTCTCCCGCCTGGAATGCCAATCCTGGCGGGCGGCCGCGCGGCCGGAAGTTACCGCGCTGTGCTGGACCGCATCGGGGCGACGTTGGTGCAGCACCTCGGGGATCTCTACCGGGTGTTGGACGAAGTCCAGTCGCGCCCGCGGTCCCTGCCAAAGGCGCCGGCGGCCTGATCAGCCGTCCATTTCCAGATCGAACTCCAGGCGGGTGCGCGTGTCGGTCCGCTCGTTGCGAATCTCCATCGACTTCAACTGCCAGCGTCCATTCACCTTCTTGAAGCTCCCGATCGAGAATTCCTTGAGCAATTTGCCGTCCGCGCCGTACGCCTCCGCCCGGAGAAGACCGCGCTTTTCGATGTCGATCCAGGAAAGCACCTTCGCGTAGGCGCCCGGCGCCGGCTGCGGATTGACGCTCTCCAGGACCCGGCAGGAACGGCCTTTGCGCATCTCGGTCTTGGCGATGCGCTGTTGCGGCCAGTGCAGGAAATCCAGACCCAGGTCGCAGAGCCAGAAATCCGAGTCGGCGAAGGGAATGGCATCGTCTCCGCCGTCGAGCTCCCGCGTGGTGGCGGCACCGCCGGGGGTGCCCTCGCGGGAAAATTCGTAACGATTGGGCAGCGCCGGCGATTGCGAAATCACCAGCGTCTCCGCCGGGCCCGCCGGCGAACTTGCCACCTGGTAAATGCTCTGCCAGCCGTCGGCCCGGTCGATCACCTCAAACCGGATCGGCACGGCGGGGAGCCATTTGCCGTCGCTGTCGCGCCGGCGCAGAAAACCGGTGGTCTTCAACCCCGGTCGCTGAGCGAGTAATTCGGCGGCCAGCGCCTGGCCTTCTTGCTCGGCGGTCGGTTTGGGGAGCGCCCAAGGAGGCGTCGATTGGGCCGAGCGGACGGCGGTCGCCGTCGCGAGTACGGTACCGAGTACAACAACGAACCGAAGCAGGGTGACGTGAATGGATTCAAATAAACGAGCAATCATGGGCGGTGGGTGGTGGCGGGGCGCTGACTCCGGTTGAGCGGGCCGGGGAGACGTCCGTTGCGGCCGGGCTCCGGCGGCAGGAGCGCGATTTCCAGGACTTCGCCCATGTGGGCGGCGAACCGCACCTGCAGGCGGCGGCGAACTTCCGCGGGCACTTCGACCCAGTCCTTGCGGTTTTGCGCCGGGAGCAACAGCGCCTTCAAGCCGCTGCGCGCCGCCGCCAACGTCTTTTCCTTGATGCCGCCCACGGGCAAGACCCGTCCGCGCAAACTGATTTCGCCGGTCATCGCCAGGTCGGAGCGCACGCGCCGGCGCGTCAGCAGCGACGCCAGCGCCACGGCGATGGTGACCCCGGCGCTGGGACCGTCTTTGGGCGTCGCGCCGGCCGGGACGTGGATGTGCAAATCCTGTTTGTCGAAGTTCACGTCTTCCAGGTGGAGCGCTTTGGCCTGTCCGCGCAAGTAACTCAGCGCCGCCTGCGCGCTTTCCTTCATCACGTCGCCCAACGAGCCGGTGAGGATGAGCTTGCCGGTGCCGGGCATCCGCGTGGCTTCCACGAACAGGATCTCGCCCCCCACCGGAGTCCAGGCCAGGCCGATCGCGATGCCGCAATCCTGAATGCGCTCCGCGGTCTCGGGCAGGAACCGCACGGGTCCGAGCATCGTTTCGAGATCGGCCACGCGCAGGTTGAGCGACTTGGCGGCGCGCGGCCGGCGGACGAACCGGCGGGCGGCCTTGCGGGCGAGCGCGGCCAGTTCGCGGTCGAGCTGGCGCACGCCGGCCTCGCGGGTGTAATCGCGGATCAAGTGCCGCAGCGTGGCGTCCGGCAGTTTGAGCGAACCTCGTTTCAATCCGTGCTCCGCCAACTGGCGCGGGATCAAGTGGCGCCGGGCGATCTCCAGTTTTTCCTCGGCGGTATAGCTGGGCAATTCGATGACCTCCAGCCGGTCGCGCAAGGCCGGGTGCACCGGTTCGAGCCAGTTCGCCGTGGTGAGAAACAGCACGCGCGACAGGTCGAACGGCAGGTCCACGAAATGGTCCACGAACGCCCGGTTCATGGCGGGGTCGAGCACTTCGAGCAAGGCGGCGGCCGGATCGCCGCGAAAGTCGGCTCCGATTTTGTCCAGTTCGTCCAGGAGCATCACCGGGTTGTTGCTGCCGGCCCGGCGCAGGCCCTGGATGATGCGGCCGGGCATGGCGCCCACGTAAGTCCGGCGGTGCCCGCGAATCTCCGCCTCGTCGCGCATGCCGCCGAGCGAGATGCGCACAAACTTCCGGCCCAGCGCCTCGGCCACGCTCTGGCCGAGCGAGGTCTTGCCCACGCCCGGCGGTCCCACCAGGCAGAGGATCGGCCCGCGGATTTGCTGGTTCAACTTCAGCACCGCCAGGAACTCGATGAGCCGCTCCTTCACCTTGGCGAGGCCGAAGTGCTGGCGGTTGAGCACGCGCTCGGCTTCGCGCAAATCCAGCTTGTCCGGCGTGGACCGCGACCACGGCAGCGACACCAGGCAGTCCAGGTAATTGCGTGCCACGGTGTATTCGGCGGACGACGGCGGCATCTGCCGCAAGCGTTCCAATTCCTTCTGGGCAACCGCATCGACTTCGGCCGGCAGGCCGGCGTCGCGAATTTGCGTGCGGAGGGTCTCGATCTCGGTCGCGTTGCCGTCGGTCTCGCCCAGCTCGCGTTGGATGACGCGGATTTGCTCGCGCAAAAAAAAGTCGCGCTGCGTCTTCGACAGCGTGGAGGTGACTTCCTTTTGAATTTTGGAGCCCAACGCCAGCACTTCGAGTTCGTGGGCGATCAGCGGCACCAAGCGGCGAAGGCGGGCCTTCACGTTGGCCTCCTCCAACAACTGCTGGCGGTCCTCGAGGCTGAGGTTCAGGTTGGCCGCCACGAGGTCGGCGAGCCGGCCCGGCTCCTGGCTGTTGAGCACCGCCACCTTCACGGGCTCGGCCAGCGCTGGGGACAATTCCACCACCTCCAGGAATTTCTCCCGCACCTGCCGCGCCAACGCGGTCATTTCCAGCGAATCCTCGGCGACGTCGCGGAGCGCTTCGTGACGCGCCCGCAGGTACGGTTCGCGCGCCTCGGAGGCCAACAAGCGGATGCGGCGGAAGCCTTCCGCCAGCACGCGGACGGTGTTGTCGGGGTATTTCAGCATCCGCAACACGCGGGCGGCGCAACCGTGCGTCCACAAGTCGTCCATCCCCGGATTGTCCAAGTCGGGCTTTTTTTGGAGCACCAAGCCCACGAGGCGGTCGCCGGCCACCACGTCGTCAATCAACCGGATGCTCGACGCGGATTCCACGAGCAGCGGCACCACCATGCCGGGAAACACGACGATGTCCGACAAGCCCAGGATGGGAAGCGCCTCCGGCAACACGCCACCGCCGGGCCGCCCGCCGGCGTTATCTTCGCCCGCGGGGGCGCCGCCTTGAATGGCGATGAACTCCTGTTCGGAAGGACTCATGGCGTGTCCCCACACTTCCTTAGATGCCACGCGCGCCTGGAAGGTTCACGCGGCGTCACGATTGTCCCGCTTCGATGGGAACCGAAAAAGGCGTGCTGGCAGACGGCGCCCGCGTCGGCACGTCCACGCGCAAAAAGCCGTTTTGGTAGGCCGCCTTGGCGTTGGCGAGATCGTAGCCGGGCGGAACCTCCACCACGCTTTCGAAGGAACCGTAACTGATCTCCATGACGACGAACCGGCATTGGCCGGACCGGCAGCCGTCCCGGCGCACGCCGCTGATCCGCAGCTCGTTGCCCTCCACGATCAACTCCAGGTCCTCCTTGCGCATCCCCGCCAGTTCCACCTGTATCACCAGCCCGTGGGGGGTCAGATAAACGTCTGTGTTCGGCGACCAGGTGGCTTCGGAGCGAGACTCGCGACCACTCTCGACCAACGGGCGCGAAAGAACAGACACGGTCAGAGTCGATTTATTGAGCGCCATGTTTCGCGGCAACCTAGTGCAGCCCCCGGTCGGTTTCAAGGCGCTGCTTGGGCTCAGTTTCAACGGCGGATTTGCCCTCCTCGGACGCCGTGCGAGCCGCCCGCACAATGATTTGCGGACGCTCGCCTTTGCGGGCGCGCAACACCACCGTCTCGCGCCCTACCGACCCCGCCATTGAACTGCAGCCCAGGCACGCCCCGTGGCTGTGCCCCCAACGCCGCGGTCGGAAACGGAACCACGCCATCAACCCGGCCGTCACCGCCACGATCGCGAGCGCTATGATTTGCTGCCAGTCCACGTTCTCAAAATACGTCCATTCGCCGCCTGCTCAACCCTCAATCCAGGCGGAATCGCGGGCTTTGGCTCAAGAACCGGACCGGGTTCTGGTAAATCACGCGGTCCACCGCCTCGGCCGACCACCCCCGGCGCCGCATTTCCAGCGCTGTCCGCGGCACGTTCAACGGAATGCTCACGCCCCAGTCGCACGCGCTGTTGAGCCACAGCCGTTCCTCGCCGTAGCAGTCCAGCATGTCCACCGCCCGCGCCGGCGTGCACTTCGTCTCCGGATACAACGTCATGCCCGCCCAGAACCCGGCGTCCAGCACCATCTTCACCGTGTGCTCCTCCACGTGGTCGATGATCACGCGCTCCGGCCGGATGCGCGAATCGGCCCGCAGCACGTCCAGGGTCAGGCGGGTGCCCTTGAACTTGTCCTCGAGGTGCGGCGTGTGGACGAGGATCAACTGATTGTGCCGCGCCGCCAGATCCACGTGCCACTCGAGCACCTTCAGCTCGTTGCGCGAATTCTTGTTCAACCCGATCTCGCCGATGCCGAGCACCGTCGGCCGGTCCAGAAATTGCGGGATGATCGCCAGCACGTCTTTCGCGAACGCCGCGTCCTCGGACTCCTTGGGGTTGATGCACAGCCAGCAAAAATGGGGCAAGCCGAACTTGGCCGCCCGCTTCGGCTCATGGTCGGTGAGCTGGCAAAAATAGTCGTGAAAACCCTGGACCGAACTGCGGTCAAAGCCCGCCCAGAAGGCCGGCTCGCAAACCGCCGCGCAGCCGGAAGTCACCATCGCCACGTAATCGTCGGTGACGCGGCTGACCATGTGGGCGTGAGGTTCGATGTAGCGCATGATTGGTTCCTCGTTGCTTGGGATGCCCGACGGCCCCGATCAAGACCGACCCGGCCACGCGCCGATCGCGCCTTTGCCCGGCGCTTGGGCAATTGGCTCGCGAGTCGGGTCGCTCAAGGCCATCAGGATCGCCTCGGCGCGCCTGGGCTCGCCGCCGGCGAGGTGTTTCATCGCTTCGCGGAAGGCGCCCAGACGGAAATCGGCCTCGCCGGTGCCGCGGTCCACGCGGTCGAGGAAGGCCGCGATCTCGATCAGCTTGTGCCGCGCGTCGAGGAAGTACAGGTCCAGCACTTGTTGACGTGTCATAGGTGGCAAACCGGGAGCGAACCTACGCCAAGCGCCTCCGGCCGAACAGCCTCAACTGCGCGGGGTCGCAAAAGGGTTTGTCCACCGCGCGCACCTCGGCTAGCCTTCGATGGAATGAAGTCACAATCGAACGCGCGCGCCCTGTCCGTGGCGGTGATCTTGCTGGCGGCAACGGCTTCTCCGGCGGTCCAGGCCCAATCCACCAATGTCATCAACGACGGCACCAGCGCCGCCAACCTCACGCTGCTCGCCAACCTGGCCGACACGTCCGGCGCCACGCTCACGTTGACCCCCGACAACAGCGGCGCGCTCCTGGCCGAGCAGTCGCCCGAGTACGCCGATTTCGCGCTGAACGGCGTCTGGTTCGACGACGGCGTGCGGCCCGCCACCAATGCTTACACGGTGCTGGCGGACGTGCTGCCCGCCGCCGCTTACCCGGAAAATGTGGTGGGCCTCATGGGCTGGCTCGACACCGCCAGCTCCAAGGGCATCGCCTTCCGCGTCGTGCCCGGCGCGTTTGGAGCGTTCCAACTGGCCGCCATCGACTTCACCGCCGCCACCCCGGATGTGAACGATTCCACCGCCGGGCTGTACAACCTGGACGGGACGGACGCGCAGCCGCTCCTGGGCTCGGCCTGGGCGCAGATGGGCAGCTACGACCCCGCCACCTTCGCGACCTTGAGCCTCGCGATCACGCGGCCCACCGCCGCCGATCTGGCCGCGGTGACCAACGCCACCGCCCACCTCACCGCCAAGGTGTTTCAGCCGGCAGACACGCAGGCGGGGGACGCCATCGAATTGCTCACCACGCTGCCCGTGCCGGCCACGCACCGCTTCGGCTACGCCGCGAAGTTCGACACCCTCTTCGCCGCCGGCGGACCCATCGGTTATTTCAAAAACCTCCGGATCGTGGGCAACGTGGAGATCGCCAACCGGCCGCCGCAAATCGCCATCACCAGCCCGACCAACGGCGCTCAGTTCTACGCGCCGGCCACCTTCACAGTCACCGCCGAAGCCCAGGACAAGGACGGGCAGGTCACGCGCGTGGACTTCTTCCAAGACGCGACTCCGGTGGGCACCGTGAGCAACCAGCCCAACGCCAGCGTCACGGTCTCCAACCTCGCCGTCGGCACGTACAGCTTCACCGCGAAGGCCTACGACAACGCCGGCGCCGCTACCACCTCCGCGCCGATCTCGGTTTCGGTGGTGGCGTCGCCCGAGCCGACGCTGACGAACGTCCAGATCGTGACCGGACCGGACGGGCTGCCGCAGGTCAAACTCACGGTGGTGGGCACGGCGGGGACCGCCTACGACGCGCAGGTTTCGTTCGATTTGAACACCTGGTTCAGCGTCGCCACCGGCACGTTGCCCGCGGCCAGCACGGATCTGGTTTTCCCCAGCTATTCGTACGCCGGTTTGGCGTATTATCGCGTGCAGGTCGCGAAACCGCCCGGCCAGGGCAACCAATCGCCGAGCGTCGCGATTTCCAGCCCCGCCGCGGGCGCGCAGTTCCCCGCGCCGGCCACGATCAGCGTGACCGCCAATGCCCAAGACAGCGACGGCCAAATCCAGAAAGTGGAAGTCTATCTCGGCAATCAACTGGTCGGCTCAGCCACCTCCAGTCCGGCCACGATCACCGTCGCGAACGTGACCCCCGGCAGCTACCAACTCACCGCCCGCGCTTACGACGATCAGGGCGCCGCCGCCATCTCGCAACCGGTGCCGATCAGTGTTTCAGGAACCGTGACGCCGCCACAACTCAGCGGCCCGACGCCGCTGCCTTCGGCCGGCAATTTCCAGCAGTTCCAGTTCACGGTCACCGGCCTTTCCGGTTCGACGTACCGGGTCGAGTCGTCCCCCGACCTCAAGCAATGGACGCAAGTCGAGACCGGCGCGGTGACCGGCGCCACCCGGCAGTTCACTTATCCGCGCGCCACGGGCAGCAATCTGCTCTTTTACCGGGTGGTGAGCCTGCCTTGACACGGAGGAAACTGGATTGAAGACCGACGCAAACGACGCCATCGCGAGGCGCGCGGATGTCCAATCCGCGCCGGCCAGCGGACGCGCGGCTTGAAGACCGGCGGCGAACGACACAACTGGTCACCATTATGAAGAAAATCCTGCTCACCGCGCTCGCGTTGGCGCTGGTCTCCACCCTCGCGTTGGCGGCAGAGAAGAAAATCTGGGCCAAGTCTTACCTCGGCCAGAAGGCGCCTGAATTCGTCGTGGAGAAATGGCTTTCAAAAGAGCCGGACCGGAAAGGCAAGTGGGTGCTGATCGACTTCTGGGCCACTTGGTGCCCGCCTTGCCGCAAGGCCATTCCCGAGTTGAACGCGTTCCACAAAAAATTCGGCGACAAGCTGGTGGTGATCGGCGTCTCGGACGAACCGGAGGCCAAGGTCCGCGCGCTCAAGGACCCCAAGATCGAGTACTTCAGCGCCATCGACACGCAGAAGCGGATGAACCAGGCCCTCGAAGTGAAAGGCATTCCCCACGTCATCATCGTGGATCCGGAAGGCATCGTTCGCTGGGAGGGCTTCCCGTTGCTGGAAGGCCACGAACTGACCGAACAGGTCGTGGCGGACCTGCTGGCGGGGAAGGCGAAGTAGCCGGTCGCCGGCCTCCGGTTCGCGGGCCGCAGCCAACCGTGCCCGCCGGGGCGACTGCGCGGCGAAGCCTCCAAGATGCGAACCACGCTGGTGCTCCTCAAACCCGATGCCATCGCGCGCGGGTTGGTCGGGGCAATTCTCGCCCGCTTCGAGGCGGCGGGCCTCCGCGTCGAGGGCTGTCGCTCGCTTTGTCCGGAGCAGGCGCTCATGGCGGCGCATTACGCCGACCTGAAGGTCCGCAACGAACGCGCCTTCACCCTCACGATTCAGTCGCTGGCCAACCGCCCGTTCATCGCGGTGCGGCTGGCGGGCATCGACGCGGTCCAGAAAGCGCGCGCGCTGGTCGGCGCGACCGATCCGCTGGCGGCGGCGCCGGGAACGATCCGCGGCGATTTTGGCAACGATAGTCTCGCCCAAGCAGCCGCCGACGACCGCGCCGTGAACAACCTTGTCCACGCCGCCGACTCCGAAGCCGCGGTGGCGCGCGAAACCGCGCTTTGGTTCGGGGAAGCGGTGACGGCTTCCGCGGTGGGCGGCCGAGCATTGTGAGCGCGGCGACAACGCAGAGACGCGGTCACGGTGAGAGCCGGTGGCGGGGGCGAGACTCTGTCGAGCCGTGCCGTTTCACTGCCGAGGCGCCGAGACGCGGAGGTTGAATTTGGAAGCCAGGAAAGCCGGAAGCCAAAGACCGCACTCGCTCCATTCCTGCGTTCCTGAGTTCCGAATTGGCCCTCTGTAGTGCTATCTCCCAACATCGTCGCGTGCTGCGAAGATTTTTGGGCGCGCGAAGGACGCGAAGAGAGCGAAGGAGGGAAATAGCTTCTCTGGCCTTCGCCGCCTTCGCGTCCTTCGCGCGAATTTTTGGTTGCGGCTTGAGCCGCGCTGTGCCTCCGTGGCTGAAACCGCCGGGCCGACGTAGCCTCACTCCTCCGGAGTAAGGCAGGTTCAGTCGCTCTTTTCACGGCTCGGGATTCAGCAGGGTCTGAAAGGCGAGAGTCTCCTGATCTTCTTCATATCTGCTGTTCAGCACCGCGTCCAAAACGACCGGAACCTCCGGCGCCACAGCCAGCCAGCGCGCGAGGGTCTCCCTTTGGGGGTAAGCGGAAATCAGCGCATGGGCATTCCAGAGCTGGCCCATGATGTCGCGCTCTGGAGCAGCCACCAGCCAGAAGCCGAGGTAGGGCTTCAACCGCGCGGCCAACTCGGGCGAGGGCGTCTGCCCCGCCAACAAGGCCGTGCTGGGCGCAAGCTTCAAGTTGGACGCGCCTACGCGGTCGAGCCAGCGCAGGCCGTCGTCGAGACTCCACGGCGGTTTGCCGAAGGCCAGCCGGAGATGAAGCGTGACCTGCCGGGCGGCGGCTTCCTTGGCCAGCGCTTTGAGCGTCGTTTCAAACGCCGCGTCCGTTTGTTCGCCGGTGAGGTTGTTTTCCGGGTGCCGGTGCAATGACAGGATGAGGTCGCGCGCACCGAGAATCTCCATCTTGGCCAGCACATCCGCGATCGTGGCCATGCTGGCGGCATAGTCGGCGCGTAGGTTGTCGATGAGGCGGAGCGTCGGGTACAGGTCGATGCCGGAGCTGAGGTCCACGGCGATGCGGAGACCCTGTCGTTTCAGCCAGCCCGCCTCGGCAGCGAGTGCGACTGGCTCGCGGTCGTGGAGGTAGCGCCAATCCACCACCACGCCGTCGAAATGCTCGAAGAAGGTCGGGCGCGCGAGGATTTCCTCCTTGAGCG
>JAKCAB010000536.1:11183-11544 GCA_021839785.1 bacterium
GCCCGTGCGGTCGCGCCGGCGGTCGGACTTGGGCGATCTCGACCACGTTCGTCTCGCGCACCTTCACGGCGAAAATGCGGACGTCGCCACCAGCAATGGTGCTGTCGGTGTTGCGGCCCAGCGTGGCGGGATCGACGCCCTCCGGCGTGTAGCCGACCGCACCTTTCTCGGATTGGTCGAGCGGCAGTTCGCGCAGCGACTCGATCTCGCCGCAACGCGAGTCTATGCGGAGCGGGAGTTCGTGCCAGGTGTTGTTGAACACGCCGAGCGTGTACTCGCCGGGGCCTTTGCGGCAGGTGATGAGATGGAGCCTTGGACTCACCTCAAATATCGCTTGCGATTTGAGAACACGGTTCAGAAT
>JAKCAB010000644.1 GCA_021839785.1 bacterium
ACCGTGATCAAAATGCTCGTGCCGCCGAAGAACTGGCCGACCTCGAACGGAATCCCGACCCAGTTGAACAGCAGGGTCGGCAGGATCGCGATCACGGCCAGGAAGATCGCCCCCGCCAGCGTGATGCGGCTCATGGCGCGGTGCAAAAAGTCGCTCGTGTGTTGGCCGGGACGAACGCCCGGAATGTAGCCGCCGTACTTCTTGAGATCGTCGGCGATCTGCAGCTCGTTGAACTGGGTCGCCACCCAGAAATACGAGAAGAACAGAATCATCAACGCCTCGAGGGCGATGTAGGTCACGCTGCCGTGCCGGAGCGCCACCGCGATCCCCTCACAAATCTTCGAGAACCCCGCCATGCTCTTGCTCGTCACCCCGGCCAGCGTGAAAAAGATCTTCTCCGGGAACATCAGGATGGCCTGGGCGAAGATGATCGGCATGACGCCGGAGTAGTTGACCCGCAACGGCATGAACGAAGTGCCGCCCGCATAAACCTTCCGTCCCACCGCCCGCTGGGCATATTGGACCGGAATCTTGCGCTGGGCCTGCGTCACCGCGATGACCGCCGCGACCACCGCCACGAGCAACAACACCAGCGCGATCGCGTGGAACAGGTTGAAGCTGTTCTGCATCTGCACACCCTTCGGCGGGAAAAACATCATCCACAGCGAACCGATGGCTTGCGGGAACCGTGACACGATGCCGATGGTGATCACCAGCGAGGCGCCGTTGCCAATGCCGCGCTCGGTAATCTGCTCGCCCAACCACATCAGCAGACACGTGCCGGTGGTCAGGATGAGCGTGGTCTGCACCCGGTACCACCACAAGTTCTCCACCAAAACCAGATTGCCGACAAAGTTCTGGCCGAACACCTTCTGGGGATTCTCCCAGCCCAGGGACATCACAAAACCCTGGCCCAGGCAGAGCAACACGGTGAGGTACCGCCCGTACTGGATGATCTTCGGCCGGCCGCCTTCTTCGCGCGCCAGTTTGCTCAACTGCGGAATCACCGCGCTCATCAACTGAATGATGATCGTGGCGCTGATGTACGGCATGATGCCCAGCGAACCGATGGCGCAGCGCTCCATCGCGCCGCCGGTGAACAGGCTGTACATCCCCAGCAAACCGCCGTTTTGCTGTGCGTTTTTCTCGAAAAACGCCGCCAGCGCCGCGCCGTCCAGCCCCGGAATGGGGATCAGCGCGACCAGCCGGCAGACCCCCAACACCAGCACGGTGAAAAAGATGCGCGACTTCAGCTCCGGGATTTTGAAGCAGTTCGCAAAGGTGTTGAAAATGGTCTTGAACATAGCCACCGGATCCGAACGCGTCAGGCCTGGGGCGCTGCCGGGACGCCCACCAGTTCGCAGGTGCCCCCCGCCTTTTCGATCTTGGCCTTGGCAGTGGCGCTGAACGCGTGCGCGCACACCGTCAACTTCCGGGTGATTTCGCCGTCCCCCAGAATCTTGATCCCGTCCGCGCGCCCGTTGGCCAGGCCGGCCTGGCGCAAAACGGCCTCGTCCACGCGGCTGCCTTCGTCGAACCGGTTCAACTCCGAGACGTTCACCGGAATGTGCTTGGTGGCGAAACGCGCGTTGTTGAAACCCCGCTTGGGCAGACGCCGGGTCAACGGCATCTGGCCGCCTTCGAACCCCGGACGGATCGAGCTGCCCGAGCGCGCGGTCTGGCCCTTGCCGCCCCGACCGCTGGTCTTGCCATGACCGCTGGCGCGGCCCTGGCCGAGGCGCTTTCGACGATGCTTGGCCCCCGGTCGGGGTTGGAGATTGTGCAGACGCATAAATCAAATCAGGCGGCAGGTGTGGGTTCCGGCACCGGCGGTGGCGGCACGACGACCGCCGGCTTCGGGGTCGGCAGCGCCAGACCGCGCGCGCGGTAAATCGCTTCGCGCTGGCGCAGGCGCAACAACGCGGCCAGCGTGGCCTTGGCGACGTTGGCGGCGTTCTTGGAGCCGAGCGACTTGGTCAGCACGTCGCGCACGCCGGCGGATTCGAGCACCGCGCGGACGGTCTTGCCCGCGATCAAACCCGTGCCCGGCGAAGCCGGACGCAGCAAGACCTGGGCACCGCCGAATTCCGACAACACTTCGTGGGGAATGGTGGCCGCGTTCAACGCGACCGTTTGCAGGCTCTGCTTCGCGTCCTCGCCCCCCTTGCGGATGGCATCCGCGACTTCGCTGGCCTTGCCCAACCCCAGGCCTACGCGGCCCCTTTTGTCGCCCGCCACGATCAAGGCGCTGAAGCTGAAACGGCGTCCACCCTTGACCACTTTCGAGGAGCGGTTGATGTAAACCACCCGCTCGACCAGTTCGTTCACCGGCCGGCCGTCGGCGCCCATTTCAGGCGATTCGGTGCCAGGACGAGTGCGGCGCGGTCCGCGTGCCGGTCCGCGGCCGGGGCCCCGCCCCCCGCCGCCACGGCCTGGGCCGCCGCCGGGACGTTGTGTCGGAAAATTCGGAGTAGTGTTTTCGGCCACGATCAAATCCTGGGTTGAAATTAGAACTTCAGTCCGCCTTCGCGCGCGGCGTCGGCCAACGCCTTGACCTTGCCGTGGTAGCGCGCCCCGCTGCGGTCGAAGACCACGGCGCCGATGCCGGCCTGCTTGGCAGCCTCGGCCGCCGCCACACCGATGCGCTTGGCGCTCTCGACATTGGCCTTGAGCGCCTGGCCTTCCGCCGCCAAGGCCTTGGCGCGCGTCGAGGCGGAGGCGAGCGTCACCCCGGCATCGTCATCCACAAACTGCACGTAAATATGCTGACCGGTAAACCGGACGCTCATGCGCGGCCGGGCGCGAGTGCCCTGGATTTTCTGGCGGATACGCCAGCGCCGGCGCCCGGCCAATTGCTGCTTCTTGTCGGTTCTCATGGTAACTCGGCCGCGGTATCGGCCGCAGCCACAAATACACGTTCTCGGCGGTGACGGACGTTACTGCACCGTCTTGCCTTCCTTGCGGATCACCCGTTCGCCCACGTAGCGAACGCCCTTGCCCTTGTAAGGCTCCGGCGGATAGAAGGCTCGCAAGTCCGCAGCCACCTGCCCGACCGCCTGTTTGTCCGGACCTTCCACGGTGATCTTGGTATTCTCCTCCACCGTGACTTTCACCTGCGGCGGGAGCTCGTAAACGATCGGGTGCGAATAACCCAGGGCCATGTTGACGGTCTTGCCCGCGACCGAAGCCTTGAAGCCGACGCCCTGGATTTCCAGTTTTTTGACGTACCCCTCGGACACGCCCTTAACCATGTTGTTGAGGATCGCGCGGCTCAGCCCGTGCAAGGCGCGCACCGGCGCTTCATCGCCCTCGCGGCTCACCACCAACTGGCCTTTCTCGATCTTGGCGCCCGTGCGGCGCGGCAGGTCGAAGCTCAGTTTGCCTTTGGGGCCTTCGATGGAAACGGCTTGTCCCTTGATCTCCACCTTGACTTTGGGCGGGACGGTGATGGGCTGTCGGCCAATTCTGGACATAACTTACCTCTCGCTTACCAAACGTAACAAAGCACCTCGCCACCGAGGTTTTGCTTCCGCGCCTCGCTACCGGTCATCAACCCGCGCGGCGTGGACATGACGGCGACGCCTAGGCCGCCGAGCACGCGGGGAATCTTGTCCACGCCCACGTATTGGCGCAGACCGGGCCGGCTGACGCGGCGCAGACCTTCAATGACGCCTTTGCGTCCGTTGAACTTCAACTTGAGCTTCAGCTTCTTGAGCTTGCTCCCCTCGACCGCGCAGTCGGCGATGTAGCCTTCGCGGACCAAAATTCGGGCGATGCCTTCCTTCGTCCGGGAATGGGGCATCTCGACCACCGGCAACAAGGCGCGGCTGGCGTTCCGGATGCGCGTCAGGAAATCAGAAATGGGATCGGTCATACGGCTACCAGCTTGCTTTGGTCACACCCGGGATCATGCCGTTGAGGGCCAGTTCGCGGAAGGTCAGCCGCGACACGCCGAACTTGCGCAGGTGGGCCCGTCGCCGGCCGGTGATCTTGCAGCGGTTGACGACGCGCACGGGGCTGGCGTCGCGCGGCAACTGCGACAGCGCGGCGTAGTCCTTCTTGGCCTTGAGTTCGGCGCGCAGGGCGGCGTACTTCTGCACCGCCGCACGCTTGCGCTTGTCGCGCTCGATCCAGGAGACTTTCGACATAGCTATTTCTCGGCAAACGGAAATCCCATCAGTTTCAGCAAATCCATCGCCTCGGCATCGGTTTCGGCCGAGGTCACGATCGTCACATCCATGCCCTGGTGGCGCTTGATCTTGTCCAGATCGATTTCCGGGAAAATCGTCTGGTCGTCCAGCCCCAGCGAATAATTGCCGCGGCCATCGAACGCCCGCGGACTCATGCCCCGGAAGTCGCGGATGCGCGGCAGCGCCGTGGCCACCAGGCGGTCGAAAAACTCGTACATCACCTCGCGGCGCAGCGTGACGTGGCAGCCGATCGCCTGTCCCTGCCGGAGCTTGAAGTTTGCCACGCTTTTGCGCGAACGGTCCACCACCGACTTGCGGCCGGTGATGGCGGCCAGGTCGCGCGCCGCGTCCTCGACCGCGGTTTTTTCGAGCGAGGCGCTCACGCCCATGTGGATGACAATCTTCTGAAGGCGAGGCACCTGGTGCCCGTTCCGGTAGCCGCGCTTTTCCACCAGCGCGGGCCGGACGGCTTCCTCGTACTGTTGCTGCAATCGCGGTTTCTTCATGGCTGACTAGGCGGCCTGGGGGGCGCGTTTTGCCGCGCGGGCGTCGAACTGCTCGGCGCGCATCACGTTCGAGATGTGCAGCGTGCCTTCCCGCTCGACGATCGCGCCCTGCGGGTGCTGCTGGTTCTTGCGTTGGTGGCGCTTGATCATTTTCACGCCCTCGACGATCACGCGCTGCTTTTTCCGCAGCACGGCGATGATTTTGCCGCGCTTGCCCTTTTCGGTGCCGGCGATCACCACCACGTCGTCGCCTTTCTTAACGTGAAATTTTTCCATACCTCAGATGACCTCCGGCGCGAGCGAGATGATCTTCATGAACCGCTTCTCGCGCAATTCGCGGGCGACCGGACCAAAGATGCGCGTGCCCTTCGGGTTGAGGTCCTTGTCGATGATCACGATGGCGTTGCTGTCGAAGCGCAGATACGAGCCGTCGTTCCGGCGGATTGCCTGGCGGGTGCGGACGACCACCGCGTTGACCACCTCGCCCTTCTTCACGGTCCCGTCCGGCGCGGCTTCCTTGATGTGGGCCTTGATGACATCGCCCACGTGCGCGTACCGCTGGTTGCGACCGAGCACGCCGATCGCCGCCGCCCGTTTGGCGCCGGAATTATCGGCCACGTCGAGAATGGAACGAACTTGCAGCATAAAATCAGGCGGCTTCCGGAGCGGGCGCGACCGCCGCGGCCTCGCCGACTCCGCGGCTTACAACTTGCACCAGCCGCCAGCGCTTGAGCTTCGAGAGCGGCCGGGTTTCCTGGATGCGCACGCGGTCGCCTTCGCGGGCCTCGCACTTTTCGTCGTGCGCGTAAAACTTGCGGTACGCCCGGACCACTTTCTTGTACCGGGGATGACGGAAGCGCCGCTCGACGCGGACCACGATGGTCTTGGTCATCTTCGCGGAGAGCACCTGGCCCTCCCGTTCCTTGCGCTGGTTCTGGCGTGTGGACGTTTCGGACATAGGCGCAAAACTCAAGCGGTCTTCCTTCTCAAATCGGACAGGGCGGTTTCAATGCGCGCGATGTCGCGGCGCAGGGTGCGCAGGCGCGCCGGCTTCTCCAACTGGCTGCTGGCCTTTTGCAGGTGCAGGTTGAACAGCTCCTGCCGCAAATCGCGGCTCTTGGCGGCCAGTTCCACCGCCGTTTTGTCTCTCAATTCGGACATCTTCATGCTCGCTCGTGATGGCTAGACTCCCGCGTGGTGCCGGGCGACAAACTTGGTGCGGATGGGCAGCTTGGTGGCCGCCAGCCGCATCGATTCGCGGGCCATTTCCTCGGGCACACCGGCGACTTCGAACAGCACGTTCGCGGGCCGGATCACCGCCACCCAGCCTTCCACGCCGCCTTTGCCGGTGCCCATGCGGACTTCCAGCGGTTTCTTGGTAAACGGCTTGTCGGGGAACACGCGGATCCACATCTTGCCGCGCCGCTTCATGTAGCGGCTGATGGCGATGCGGGCGGCCTCGATCTGCCGGCCGTCGAGCCAGCAGCGCTCCAGCGCCTGAATGCCGTAATCTCCGTAGGAGACCGCGTTGCCCCGGCTGGCAATGCCGGCGCGGTTGCCGCGCTGTTGTTTGCGATACTTGACCCGTGCGGGCATCATGGCCATGGCGATTCGTCTTTCTCCTGGAGGTTAAGCTGCGCTGGGTGCCGCGGCCGTCACGACCGGCGTTACCGGCGGGGGTGTCACCGTCGGCACCGCCGGCGCCGGGGCCACCGGCTTTACCGCCGTCTTCTCCGGTTTGCCTTCGCCCTTACAAATCCAGCACTTGATGCCCAGCTTGCCGTAAAGCGTGTTGGCTTCCGCGAAGCCGTATTCGATGTTGGCGCGCAGGGTGTGCAGCGGCACGCGGCCTTCGTGGTACGATTCCACGCGCGACAATTCCGCGCCGCCCAGGCGTCCGCTGCAACGGATCTTGATGCCGTCGGCCCCGAAATCCATCGCGGTCTGCACCGCCTTCTTCATCGCGCGGCGAAACGAGATGCGGCGCTCCAGTTGCAGGGCCACGTTCTCGGCGACCAGTTGGGCATCCAGTTCGGGGGTCTTCACCTCCTGGATGTCCACATAGACTTCCTTGCCGGTGAGCTTGCTCAAGTCCTCCTTGAGCTTGTCGATCTCGGCGCCCTTGCGGCCGATCACCACGCCCGGACGGGCCGTGTAGATGGTGATGCGGCAGCGGTTGGCCGCGCGCTCGATTTGGATGCGCGGCACCGCGGCGGACTCGAGCTTCTTCTTGAGTGTCCGCCGAATCTGTTCGTCCTCGGCCAGGAGTTTGCCGAACTCCTTTTTCGGGGAGTACCACTTGGACCGCCAGTCCCGGTTGACGGCGGTGCGCAGGCCGACTGGATTCGTCTTTTGACCCATAGGCTTACTCGTCGGAAAGCACGATGCGGATGTGCGAGCGGCGCTTGAGGATTGGTCCCGCAGAACCGCGGGCCTTCGGCGTGAAGCGCTTCAGCGTGGTGGCCGCGCCCGCGACCGCTTCCTTCACGCGCAGGTTTTCCACTTTGAGATTGTTGTTGTTCTCGGCATTGGCGATCGCGGACCGCAGCGTCTTGACCACCAGCCGGGCGGACTTGCGGGGCACCATCGTCAGCACCGCCACCGCCTGTTCCGCGGGCAAACCCTGGATTTGTCGGACGACCTCCCGCATTTTCTGCGGCGAAACCGTCACGTTCTTGGTGATGGATCTGACTTCCATAGTCCTACTTGGCTTCGGCCTTCGCCGTGTGCGCGCCGTGCTTCTTGAAGGTCCGGGTCAGCGAAAACTCGCCCAACCGGTGGCCCACCATGTTCTCGGTGACGAACACCGGCAGGAAGACCTTGCCATTGTGGACATTCAGCGTGAGGCCCACGAAGTCCGGCGTGATCACCGAGCGGCGCGACCAAGTCTTGATCGGCGCCTTGGACTTGGCGTCTTTGGCCTTCAAAACTTTTTCCAGCAGGTGATGGTCCACGAAGGGACCTTTCTTGACTGAACGTCCCATAACTTATTTGAGCTTCATCGGCCGCCCGTCGCGCCGCACGACAATGAACCGGTTCGATTGCTTCTTCTTGTTCCGGGTGCGGTAGCCCTTGGCCAGCAAACCCCACGGCGAGGTCGGTTGCTGCCAGCCACCACCGGACTTGGACTTGCCGGCGCCGCCGCCGTTCGGGTGATCGACCGGGTTGCGCGTGACGCCGCGGTTGATCGGGCGAATGCCGCGATGCCGCGAGCGGCCGGCCTTGCCGAGCACGATGTTCTCCCACTCGAGGTTGCCCACCTGACCGATCGTCGCGTAGCAGGCCTCGTTGATCTTCCGGATTTCGCCGGAAGGCAGGCGGACGAGCGCATAGCCCTCGTCGCGCGACATCAACGTCGCCGCGCCGCCGGCCGTGCGCACCATCTGGGCGCCCTTGCCGGGAACCATTTCAAGGTTGTGAATCTGCAGTCCGACCGGAATGGACTTGAGCGGAAGCGAGTTGCCCAATTCGGCCGGCGCCGTGGGCCCGCTCAGAATCTTCGCGCCCACCTGCAGGCCGTTCGGCGCCACGATGTAGCGCTTCTCGCCATCGGCATACTCGACCAACGCCAACCGCGCGCTGCGGCACGGATCGTATTCGATGGCGGCCACGGTGGCCGCCACGCCGTGCTTGTTGCGCTTGAAGTCCACCAACCGGATCTTCTGCTTGTGCCCGCCGCCGATGCCGCGCGCGGTGACCCGCCCGTAGCTGTTCCGGCCCCCGGTCTTTTTGCGGATGACGACGAGTTTCCGCTCGGGCCGTTTTTTGGTGATGTCGCTGTAGTCCGACACGGTGATGTACCGTGTCGAGGGGGTCAGCGGTCTGAAAGTTTTGACTGGCATAAGCGCGGTTCTCGTTAGGTCAACACGATCTTGTCGCCGGCCTTCAAGGTCACGATGGCCTTCTTCCAGTCGGGCGCCTGGCCGGCCTGGTGGGTGCGCTGGCGGCGGAGCTTGCCCCGCACGTGCATGGTGCTCAGGCCGACGACCTTCACCTTGAACAGCTCCTCCACCGCCCGCTTGATCTGCGGCTTGGACGCCCGCCGGTCGGCCACCACGGTGTACTGATTGTGCTTGTCCGACTGAATGCTGCCCTTCTCGGTCAGCCGCGCGGACTTGATGATGTCAAAAGGACTCATGTTACTTGAGGCGCTGCTCGACCTTCTCGAAGGCCGGCTTGGTGAAAAGCAGCTTGTCTGAGCGCAGCACCTGGTAGGTGTTAAGCGTCTCGCCGGTCGCGAAATCAACCCCCGGCACGTTGCGCGAGGCCAGGCGCAGGTTGGTGTCGTCGCCCGAGCAAACCAGCACCGTGTGGCCGGCAAGCTCCAGGCTATCGAGCACCCGCACGAATTCCTTGGTCTTGGGCGCGGAGAGCTTCAAATCGTCCACCAGCACCACGTCACCAGCCGTCAAGCGATCAGTCAGTGCGCGCCGCAGCGCGAGCAGCCGCGTCTTGGCGTTCACCTTTTTGCCGAAGTCCCGCGGCTTGGGACCGAACACCACGCCACCACCCCGCCAGAGCGGCGACTGGAAAGAGCCAGCGCGGGCGCGGCCGGTGCCCTTCTGGCGCCACGGCTTCTTGTTAGAGCCGGCAACCTCGCCCGCCGTTTTGGTGCAGGCAGTGCCTAGCCGCTGATTGGCCAGGTAAGCCACCACCGTGTCGTGCACGGCCTGGGTGCCCTTGCCGTTTTCGATCACCGAAAAGCCGACCTCGTGCTCGCCCGCGGCAGTGCCTTTAATATCCTTGACGATGAGTTTCATGCGGGTGCTCCTGGGTTACTTCTTGGCGCCGGCGGCCTTGGCCGCTTTGGCTTCCGCCGCCTTGCGATCGGCCTCGCGCTTCGCCTTCTCGGCGGCCTTCCGCTGGCGGATGGCTTCGGCCTTGGCCTTGGGAATCTTCTTCGACTCCCGAATGATCACGTAGTCGCCTTCCGAGCCGGGAATCGCTCCTTTGATGAGGATCAGGTTGTCCTCCGGCAACACCTGCACCACTTCGAGATTCTGGGTGGTCCGGCGGACCTGGCCCAAGTGCCCCGGCATCTTCATCCCACGCATGACGGTGCCGGGAAAGAGACGCTGGCCAATCGCGCCCGAACGCCGATGCCAGCCCTTCGCGCCGTGCGTGCTGTCGCCACCAGCGAAAGCGTGCCGCCCGACAACGCCTTCAAAGCCCCGTCCCTTAGTGACGCCGATGGCGTCCACAAAATCGCCCGGCACGAACACGTCCGGCCCAAGCAGATCGCCCGGCTTGACGCTCAAGGAGAAGTCTCGGAACTCCCGCACGCGCTGCACGCCTTTGAGGACAATGGGCGTGTTGGCTTCGGCCCGCTTGAGCTCGACCCCGAACTTGACCAGATGCCCGAGCTTGGGCTTGGTGAGCCGGGAATCCTTCTGGTCGCCAAAGCCGAGCTGGACGGCGTTGTAGCCGTCCTTGCCGTCCTTGGTCTTGACCTGCAGCACGCGGTTGGGACCGGCCAGCACGACCGTCACGGGCACCATGTCCCCCTCCGCGTTATAGACGCGGGTGTGTCCCAATTTCTTTCCGAGCAAGCCAATCATAACTAAATCTTGATAGTGATATCCACGCCCGCCGGCAGGTTGAGCTTCTTGAGCTCGTCCACCGTTTTTGCCGTCGGTTCCAGGATGTCGAGCAACCGCTTGTGCGTGCGCTGCTCGAAGGTTTCCATGGACTTCTTGTCCGCGTGCGGCGAGCGATGCACGGTGTAACGCTCGACGCGGGTCGGCAGCGGGATCGGCCCGGCGACCATCGCCCCCGTCCGCTTGACGGTTTCCACGATTTCCCGGACCGACTGGTCGATCACCCGGTGGTCGTACGCCTTGAGGCGAATGCGAATGCGTTGTCCTGCCATACAAAGAGCGAGTTGTCTATGTTTAACTGCGTGCCGGCTTCGGTTTGGCCGAGTCCAAAATGGTTGCCACGATGTTCGCGGGCACCGGTTCGAAGGAGTACGGCTCCATCGAGTAGGCGGCGCGGCCCTTGGAAAGGGAGCGAATCGCGGTGGCGTAGCCGAACATTTCCGCCAGCGGCACGTGGGCGTTCAGGCTGGTGGCGTTGTTCTTCGCCTCGATGCTAACGATCTTGCCGCGCCGCCGGTTCAGGTCGCCCAGCAAATCGCCCTGGTATTCCTCGGGGGTGGTGCACTCCACCTTCATCACCGGCTCGAGCAGGATGACGTTCGCCTTTTTGCACGCCTCCTTGAGCGCGAAGATGCCGGCCATTTTGAAGGCCAGTTCGCTGGAATCGACTTCGTGGTAGGTGCCGTCGATGATGGCGATCTTCATGTCCACCATCGGCGAGTTGGCCAGCACGCCACCGGCGATCGCCTCTTCGATCCCGTCGATGACCGCCGGGATGTATTCCTTCGGAATCACCCCCCCCACAATTTTGTTCTCGATCTCGACGCCTTTGCCGCGCTCGTTCGGGGCAACGGTGATGACCGCGTGACCGTACTGACCGCGGCCGCCGCTTTGGCGCACGAACTTGCCCACGCCTTCCGCCGACTTGGTGATCGTTTCGCGGTACGCGATCTGCGGCGCGCCGGCCGAGCA
>JAKCAB010000541.1 GCA_021839785.1 bacterium
ATGAGGAGGCTGGTCCAGCCTTGCGGGGTCCGGCCCACGAAGAGCCACGAGAACAACGCGTAGGCCGCGAGCGCCAGACCGATCGTTACGGCCACGCCGCCGACCACGAGCGCGAAACTCAGGGGCTTGAGGGTGGAAGAAATGACGCCATCGATCGCGAGCGCCACGAGCTTGCCGAACGGGTACTTGGTTTCTCCCGCGAATCGCGCGTCGCGATCGTAGAACACGGGCTCCTGTCGGAAGCCCACCCAGCTCACCATGCCGCGGATGAACCGCTGGCGTTCCGGCATGGCTGCCAGCAAGTCGCGCACGCGCCGGCTGATGAGCCGGAAATCGCCGGTGTCGAGCGGGATGTACGTGTCGGCCACCGCGCGGAGTAACCGGTAATAGACCGCGCAGAAGAGCCGTTTCAGCGGTGCGTCGCCCAGCCGGCTGCGGCGTTGCGCGTACACCACGTCCGCGCCCTCGTCCATCTTCTGCAGCATCGCCGGCAACAACTCTGGCGGGTCTTGCAGGTCCGCGTCCATGATCAACACGCGCTGGCCGCGCGCGAAATGGAGACCGGCGGTCAAGGCGAGTTGGTGACCGTGATTACGCGCCAGATTGACGGCGACGAGGTGCGGATCGTTTCCAGCCAGGCGCACCAACTCGGTCCAGGTGCGGTCGCGTGAGCCGTCGTTGACCGCCACGATCTCGTAGGTGCGGCCCACCGCGGCGCAAACGGCGCTGACCCGGCGGTGCGTTTCGGCAATCACCGCCTCTTCGTTGTAACACGGCAGCACCACTGAGAGCCACGGCGGCTCGGGGGCGGGGGGATCAGGCCGAGGCGGCGCGGAGTTCATAGGGCTTCCCGACTTGCAGTTCGGCTGGCCGAGGCGCGGCCACGGCCCGCGGTCGTTACCCAGAAGACGACGCCGAGGAAGACCAGGGTCATCGCTGGATGCCATGCCAGCGCGAACGCGTTGCCCAGCCAGGGGCGGACCAGGTTTGGCAGCAAACCCATCGAAAGCAGCATCGCCGCCAGCGTCCACGCCAGCCGCGGCCGAGCGGTCTCGGCGAAGTGCCAGGCCCACAAACCCAGCGCGGGCGCGAGGATCACGTAGCTGTTCGCCTCGGTCATCGGATTGAACAGCATCAAGTACGCCGTGGCGGCGGCCAGCCACAACAGCGCTTGCGAGTTTGAGTTGAGTCGGCGGCCGGCGAACCAACACCCCGCCGCGAAGGCTATCCCGGCCAACCCGCGCACCAGCAGCGAGGCCGTCCCGGCGAGCGGCGCTCCGAACGTTCGCAGCAAGCCGTTCAGGTCCGCAAAGCGATGCTCGGTCACGGCCGCGCACTGGCTGAGGTTTCGCCAGGCGTCGGCATATTGAGTGTGGGCGTAGCTGGTCGGAGCGCACGCGAAAGGCAACAGCAGCAGGACCAGAGTCCCGAGCGCGAGGCGCCCACCCACGGGCGGAAAGACCATGATCGCCAGACCCAGCGCCGCCAAACCCAACGGCTTGATGGCAAGCGACAGCGCCAGACAAACGGCCGCGAGCCACCAACGTCCGTGCGCCAGGCCGGCGGCGGCGAGGAGCAAGGCGGCGGCGAAATGGGCGTTGGCCTGGCCGTTGCGCAGGGCCGCCATCGTCAACGGTGCGACGGCCAGCGAGCTCAGGGCGAAAGCGCGCACGGCGGCAGCGTCCGTCGTTCGGCGAAGCATCAGCCACAAGCCGCCCGCCAGACCCGCGGCCGCCGTCCACCGCCACAGAATCTCCGCCGCGACCAGCGGCAGCAGGTGAAAAGGGGTGAACAGCAGTGCGAACGGGGGCAGGTAGTTCATCCCGGAGGGACCCTGATAGAGCGGTTGCCGCGACCACCAGTTCGCCGCCGCTTCGTGGTAAAGCGGTGTCACCGTGCGGTTGAGCGGACGCAGCCCGACGATCACGGAAATGACCAGCAGCGGGACAATCCAGGTGCTCAGCCCAAGCCACAACCAGGTGCGCCGCGAAGGCGGAGCCCAAGCGGCGGCGGTCGGACTGGAGTTGCGGTTCACGACCGCATCTTGCGGGGTGGCCGCTCCGGAGATCAATCCGCAACTCGCCCGCCGGCCGGTTGGGCTCAGCCGTGTGTTTACTTGGCGGGCGCCCGTTGGTAGAAGTCCCCGATGCAGCAGACACTCGCCCGATCCGGGACGCGACCGGCGGCCGGGAGGCGACTCCGGTCTCGTCTTCCGCTCGCAGGTGCGCTTGCTTTCCGCCCGCCTACGGGACACGCCGATGCCTAAGCCGCCCACGCAACCGCAGGCTGTCCTTGCGCCGCCGGCGACGGCCCCGCCTGTGGCTACCGCCACGGATGAGCCGTTGCTCGTGACCGAAAAGCTGGTCAAAGAGTACCGGAAGCGCCGCGTGGTGAACGGCGTCAGCATCGAGGTGCGCGCCGGGGAGATCGTCGGTTTGCTGGGGCCGAACGGGGCGGGCAAGACGACCACGTTCAACATGATCGTGGGCATTGTCCGGCCCGACGAAGGCGCCGTGCGGTTCCAAGGCCGGTCGATCGCGGCGCTGGCGATGCACCAACGCGCGCGGTTGGGCATCGGCTACCTCACCCAGGAGCCGTCCGTGTTTCGCAAGCTCACGGTCGAGCAAAACCTTTTGGCCATCCTCGAAACCTGCAAAATGAGCCGCGACGAGCGCAAGCTGCGGCTCAAGTACTTGCTGGACGAGCTCGACCTCGCCCCGCTGGCGAAGAGCAAGGCGTACCAGCTCAGCGGTGGCGAGAAGCGCCGGCTCGAGATCACCCGCGCGCTGGTCACCAGCCCGAAGTTGATGTTGTTGGACGAGCCGTTCAGCGGCATCGACCCCATCGCGGTTTACGAAGTTCAGAAGATCGTCCGCCGGCTCAGGGAGCGCGGGCTGGGCATTTTGATCACCGACCACAACGTCCGCGAGACGCTCAAGCTGGTGGACCGCGCCTACGTGATCCACAAAGGCGAGGTGCTTTGCGCCGGCTCGGCCGAGTACCTCGTCAACGACCCGAAGGCGCGGGAAATCTACCTCGGACCGGAGTTCAACCTCTGACCGTCGTCGCATTTTGGCTTTGCGCGGCGGGGCCTGGCCGGCACGCTGGGCGCGTCAAATCCAAGTCAGGCACACGCGACCATGAAGGCACCCAAACCACTGACCGTTCGGCGTTTTTTCGAAGAAGCCAAAGACCGTCTCAGCCTCAGCCTGGCCGCCGGCGAGGCGGGGCTGGACCGGGTGATCCGCGAACCCACCGTCAACCGCCCGGGCCTGCTGCTGGCCGGCTTCGATCAGTACTTCGCCAAACACCACATCCAGGTCATGGGCAACGTGGAGATGCACTTCTTGCAGTCGCTGGCGGAGGATACGCGCCGCCAACGCCTGGCGGACCTGTTCTCCAAGCCGATTCCCGGCGTGGTGTTTTGCCGCGGTTACCAGCCGGACGAGGTGGTGCGGAACCTGGCAGAGAGTGCCGCCGTGCCGGTGTTCGTCTGCCCGCGCGTGACGATGGACTTCATCAACCTCGCCACGCTCGAGCTGGAAGACCGTTTCGCCCCGACCGATACCGTGTACGGGAGCATGGTGGACATCCTGGGAATCGGCGTGTTGATCATGGGCCCGCCCGGCATCGGCAAAAGCGAGTGCTCGATCGGCTTGATCGAGCGCGGATACAGCCTGGTGGCCGACGATGCCACGCAGGTCCGGCTCCACGCCGGCCGCGAGCTGATCGGCACTTGTCCGGCCACGGGGCGGCACTTCATGGAGGTGCGCGGCATCGGCGTGGTGGACGTGCCGGCGATGTTCGGCATCAAAGGCATCCGCACCGAGAAGCGGGTGGACCTGGTGGTCACGCTCAAAGAATGGCGGCACGGAATGGAGATCGAGCGCGTGGGCGAACGCTTGCAGACCACGAGCATCCTCGGGATTGCCTTGCCGCACATGGTCATCCCGGTTTCGCCGGGGCGGGACGCGGCCCGGTTGGTCGAGGTAGCCGCCTTTCACATGAAGCTGCGGATTCTCGGTTACAACCCCGCCCAGGCGCTGGACGAGGCCTTGATCGACACGATGCGGAAACCAGCGAACGCTTGAGCGCGGCGCAGCCGTCAGAGCTGCTTGCGGGTGTTCTTCCGTGGCTTGTTCGGATCGGACTTGTGCCAGAAGTGGATCGAGAAAAACGTCACGCCTTCGGCCCGGCCGGTCTTGGGATTCAGCGCCAGGTTCTGCAGGCCGTCGCCGTACTCGGGCGGAGCCAGCGGATTGAAAAGTTGCAACGGCTGTTTCACCTGGCCGACCTGGCTGATCAAGCCCCCGTATCGGACGCCGGACTCGGGAATGGGCTTGGGGGTCTCCAAAGGCGGCAGCGTGAGCACCGGGGCGTTCGTCGCCTGTTTGGGGCCGCTCTCGACCGTGGTAAAAGGGGCGATCACGGGTTGGGCGGGCGCCGCGTTGGTGGGTTGGGCTGCTTTTTTAGCCGGCGCGGCGCCCTGGGCGTGGCCGATCGCGATCCCCAGCACCAGCGCAGTGACGAACCCGGAAATGATCGAGAGGTTGCGTTTCATGCGTTTAGCCACCGCCAAGTTCCGGCAGACCCGCCGCCCTGTCAACCGCACCGTGGCGGACCGGGTCGCAACTCTGTTTTGGCGCGCGACCGTCTCGGTCGCAGCCACGGGGCTTGGCCGGCGGAAAGGTCAATGGACTTCCGCTCGCCCCCAAGGCAGCAACACTCGCTACTCGATGGTTCGCCGGGCGGCTGCGGGTGGAGACCATCCATGTTCCGGCGGCTGGGACAGCCGCGCGCCGGCAGCAGGTGAGGACACCCGCGCGCCTGTTTTGGCGCACTCTCATTCCAACGGCACCGTTCCGGCTTGGGGCGCTCACCCACCGCCCAGCGCGCGGCGGTGTTTCCAGAGTTGCCGGGGTTTGAAAATGCCCGCTGGCGTCACGATGCCGGTGATCAAGTCCGGCGGCGTCACGTCAAAGCCGGGATTGCGCGCGCCGCTGGTCGGGTTGGCGATGCGGACGTACACGCGGGTTCCGGCCTGGCGACTGCGCTTTCCGGCTTTTGGATCGGCGATCGTGCCCCACGCGCCCAGAACCTCGTCGGCCGAGCGTTCCTCGATTGGAATGTCCTGACCTGACCGCAGGTTCCAGTCGATCGTGGAAAGCGGGATGGCCACGTAGAACGGGATTCTGTGCCGGTGCGCGAGCACGGCCTTGGTGTAAGTGCCGATCTTGTTCGCGACTTCGCCGGTGCGGCCCAGCACGCGGTCGCTGCCGACGATCACCAAGTCGATCTCGCCGCGCTGCATGAGGTGGCCCGCGGCGTTGTCGGCGATCACTCGGTGCGCGATGCCTTGCTGGGCCAGCTCCCAGGCCGTCAGCGAGGCGCCCTGGCTGCGCGGCCGGGTTTCGTCGCAGAACACGTGAAACCGCCGGCCGGCTGCCTGGGCGGCGTACAACGGCGCGGTGGCGGAACCGATGTCCACGAACGCCAGCCAGCCCGCGTTGCAATGCGTGAGCACGCGCAAGCCTTCGCGGATGAGCGGTGCGCCGTGCCGGCCGATCGCTTCGCAGTGGGCCACGTCTTCGTCCGCGAAGGCGCGCGCCGCGGCCAGCGCCAGCGCCTGCCGCTCCGCCACGGTTCGCCCGGCCGCCAGGCGCCGCCGGATTTCGTTCAGGGCGTTGACGGGATCCACGGCGGTGGGGCGAGCCTCCGCCAGGGAGCGGTACACCGTTTCGACGTGCGCCTCGAATCGCGACAAGTCACCGCCACGAAACGCCCGTACGCCTTGAGCCAGGCCAAAGGCCGCGGTGGCGCCGATGGCTCCCGCGCCCCGCACGACCATGTCGGCGATGGCCCGGGCGGTTTCCCGGTAATCGCGGGTGGCGATGACCTTGAAGGTATGCGGTAGCAGGCGTTGCTCGATCAAACGGACGGTGTTTCGTCCGGCATCGAAGTCCACCGTGCGAAAGTAACGGCGCCGGCCGCGGACCAGAACGTTCATGGCGGGTTCAGGCGGTAGCGGGCGCCGGTCATTCCACCGGGACGCGCATCGAGCGGACGCGGTCGCGCAGTTTGCGGTAGAGCGGGTGTTTCCGGAACCCGGCCAGGTCGGGATCGCGGGCCAGCCAGCGGAATTCGCGGTAGCCCGCGTCGATGGCGCGGTTCAAGGCGTCGTAAGCGGCCTCGTGGTTCTCGGTCAGCGCGTAGCTGCAGGCGAGGTTGTACTGGGCGTTGGGGTCTTCCGGTCGGAGGCGGGCGACCCGTTCGTCCACCTTCAGGCCTTCGCGGAAATGGCCCCGCCGGACGTAGTCGTCGCCCAGCAATTGGAGGGCTTCGACGAAGGACGGATCCCGGCGCGTCAGGCCGGCGAGAAAACCGATCTCGATATCTAGGTCGCGCTGCTCCTGGTGGCTGAGTTTGCGTTTGCCGCGCCTGCTCATATTCGTCGGGGAAATGATGGCGACGAACCCCGCCAAGTCAAGGGAGCGCCCGCGGCGCCGCCCGGCCGGCGGTCTTGGGGACAGTCAGATCGCCGGAGCAAACCCCGGTCGGCGAACGGCGTGGAGGCTTGCCCCCGTTGAACCGCCGCCTTCGGGGCGCCGGGAAACCGCTTGACAGGCGGTTGACCGAGACGGGACGCTTCCCTCCCACGAGAGCGATCTGCTTGGCAGATACGACGGCGATCCCCGGCAGGCCCGGGCGCGAGCCACGATGAGTTCCGCTGTGCAATGAAACGTGAGAGTTACGCGACGGTCCTGAACAAGCCGGGGAATGGTTCTCCCCACGCCAGCCCGGCGCCCCGGGTTGCCTTGCCCACTGGAGGCGATGGCGCGCCGGCGGCCAAACGCGCCCCGGCGGCGCATCGGTCGGGGCACCTCAAATCGTTACACCTGCTCGACAAGGTGCGGAACTTCAAGAGCGCGGAGCACGTCCGGTCGCTGGGCCTGTACCCGTATTTTCGCACCATTTCCTCCGCCCAGGACACCGAGGTGCTCATCAACGGCAAGAAGGTGTTGATGCTCGGCTCGAACAGCTACCTGGGGCTGACGAATGACTCGCGCATCAAGGAAGCGGTGAAGGCCGCGGTGGACAAGTACGGCTCCGGGTGCGCCGGCTCGCGCTTTCTGAACGGGACGCTGGACATTCATCTGGAACTGGAGGCGGAACTGGCGCGCTTGATGAACAAAGAGGCGGTGTTGCTCTACAGCACCGGCTTCCAGGTCAATCTGGGCGTCATCAGCGCGCTGGTCGGCAAGGGCGAATACGTCATCGGCGACAAGAGCAACCACGCGTCGATCGTCGAGGGCTGCCAGCTTTGCCAGGGCGAGTTCATCCGGTTTTCGCACCGCGACATGGCCGCGCTGGGCAACCGGCTCGAGCGCATCGACGCCGACACCGCCAAGCTGATCGTGGTCGATGGCGTCTTCAGCATGGAAGGCGACATCATCCAGTTGCCGGAACTGGTGCAGCTCGCCCAGCGGCACAACGCCGTGGTGATGGTGGACGACGCCCACTCGATCGGCGTGCTGGGCCGGCACGGCGCCGGCACAGCGGACCACTTCGGCCTGACCGAGCAGGTGCATTTGATCATGGGCACGTTCAGCAAATCGCTGGCGAGCCTGGGCGGTTTCATCGCGTCGGACGCCGCCACCATCGACTATCTCAAACACCATTCGAAGGCGCTGATCTTCAGTGCCAGCATGAGCCCGGCCAACGCCGCCGCCGTGCTCGCCGCGTTGAAGATCATGATCTCGGAGACCGATCGCATTCCGCGGCTTTGGCGGAACACCGAGCGGATGAAGCGCGGCCTGCTCCACCTCGGCTTCGACCTGGGCGCCTCGCAGACGCCGATCCTGCCCTTGTACGTCCGCGACATGATGAAGACCTTCCAATTTTGCAAGCGGCTTGAGGAGGAAGGCGTGTTCGTCAACCCCGTGGTTTCCCCCGGCGTGCCGCCCGGCCAGGAACTTTTACGCATCAGCCTCATGGCGACCCACACCGACGAACAAATCGATTCCGCCCTCGAAAAAATGGGGCAGGTGGCGCGCGAACTCGGCGTGCTGTGACGCCGGCGGCGCGCCGCAACTCCGTTTGCGGCGAAGGTTATTGCGCGCGGTTCGCCCAGCCATGAAGGTCCTGCTCACCGGCGCCAACGGCTTCGTGGGCAGTCATATTCTCGACCGCCTGCGCGCGGACGGCATCCCGACGGTTTTGCTCCTTCGCCGCCGCAGCAATACCCGGTTCATCGCGCCACACCTGCCGCACGTCGAAGTCCACCACGGCGGGCTCGACGATTTGCCGGCGCTGCGCCAAGCCGTGGCCGGCGCCACGCACGTCCTGCACTGCGCGGGCGCGACCAAGGCCCTGCGTGCTGAGGGTTTGTTTGCGGCCAATCAGGCGGGCACGCGGAACCTCGTGCAGGTGGTCAACGAAACCGCCGAATCCGCCACGCCTGTCCAGCGCCTGGTGCATCTCTCGAGCCTCGCGGCCGGCCGGGCGGGAACCCGCGCGGCGCCGGCGTGCGAAGATGAACCGTCCGAGCCGCTCTCGGAATACGGCCGCAGCAAGCGCGCCGGCGAGCGCGAGGTGATTGCCGGGTGCCGACGCGAGTTCGTGGTGCTGCGGCCCTGCGCGGTTTATGGTCCGCGCGACGCGGAGTTTCTGCGCCTGTTCAAGGCGGCGAGGGCACACGTCCTGCCGGTGTTTGGCGGGGGAAGACAAGAATTGAGCCTGGTCTTTGCGCCGGACCTGGCGGCGGCGGCGGTCCGCACGCTGACCGGTCCGGGCATTGCCGGCCGGGTGTTGAACGTGGCGGGCGCTGAAGTCGTCACCGCCCGCGAACTGGCCGCCGCCATCGCGCGGGCGTCGGCCGGGTGGATGTTCCGGCTCAGCCTGCCGGCAGGCGTGTTGAAACTGGTCTGCGCGCTGGCAAGTGCCGGAGCCCGGATCACGCGGCAGGCGACCGTGCTGGCGCATGGCAAATACCGCGAGTTGACCGCGCCCGGCTGGGTGTGCGACACCACGCGGCTTCAGAGCGCGATGGGGCCGTTGTGCCAGACCCGGCTGGCCGACGGCTTGTCGGCGACGCTGGCCTGGTATCGCGAGCAAGGCTGGCTTTGAGGCGGAGTTGGAACGCATGAAGCGCTACACGTTTGTGGATTACGCCACCCAGGGATACATCGCCGTGGTGGGGTTGCTCATCGTTTTTTTCCACAACGCCACCGTGCCGAGTTGGGAGAAGCTGGTGCCGCTCCATGCGCTGGCGCTGATCCTCGTTCACGGCCTGATCACGGCCCACGCCGCCCGCCCGAAGAACAAGGTCCTGGATTTCCTCCGGCATTTTTACCCGGTGCTGCTTTACACGGCGTTTTACCGGGAAACCGGCATGTTGAACGAGATGTTCGTGCCGACCTATCTGGACCCGCAGGTGGTCAAGGTCGAGCAGGCGCTGTTCGGCTTCCAGCCCAGCCTGGCGTTCATGAACGTGTTGCCTTACCTGGCCGTGAGCGAACTGTTCTACGCCGCCTATTTTTCCTATTACGTGATGATCGCGGGCGTGGGCCTGGCGCTGTTCCTCCGCGATCGCCGGCAGTTCTTCCACTACGTCTCGGTGATCTCCTTCGTTTTCTATTGTTGCTACCTCGCGTTCATTTTCCTGCCGGTCACCGGCCCGCGGCTGTTTTTCAAGGAGGTGGACCACTTCCAGCTCCCGGCCGAGTGGCTGGCGCTGGGGGCGGCGCATCCCTATCCGCCCGTGGTCGAGCGCGGACTGTTCTTCCGCATCATCGCGGAAATCTATGATTTGTTCGAACCGCCGGGGGCCGCGTTTCCGAGCAGCCACGTGGCCGTGGCGCTGGCGACCGTGACGTTTTCGTTTCGCTACCTGCCCCGCATCCGGTGGGTGCACCTGGTCATGGCCATCCTGCTTTGCTTTGCCACGGTCTATTGCCGGTTCCACTTCGCCATCGACGTGATCGCGGGCTCGCTTACGGCGGCCGTGCTGGTGCCATTGGGCAACTGGCTTTACGCGCGCACGGTCAACCGCCTGGGCGAAGTGCCGGTGCCCGCCGCCGCGGCGCTGCCTACGGCAGTTCCTCGATCGTGAGCTCCTTGTACCACGCCTCGCTGGGCGGGCCGCCGTGGATTTGCAAGCCGATCAACCCCGCCTGTTCAATCGCCGGGTCCGGTTCGGTGTAATCCACCGTCGGGAGGCCGTTGATCCAAAGCCGGATTCGCCGGCCTTCGCAGCGAATCCGGTATTCGTTCCACTCGCCGGGCTTCAAGACCTTGCCCAGCGCCGTCATGTCCGACTTGGCCAAAACCCGGTTTCGCCGCGATTCGTCGTAAAGGCAGCCCCACCACTCCGGCCCGCCGAGATCGGCCTGATAACCGATCATCTCGTGGTGATTCGGGATGCGCCGCGAGCGAATCTGAATCCCGGCGTTCACGCCCTCACCGAGCGTCTTGAACTTGAGCGTGAGGACGAAGTTGGTGTACGCGCGGGTCGTGCACAGAAATTCGTTCCGCGGCACCGACGCCTTCAACGAACCGCCCACCCACGCGCCGGCTTCGAGGCGCCAGGTTTTGTTCGTGTCGCCTTCCCAGCCGGCGAAGGTCTGGCCGTCGAACAGGCGCACCGGCTCAGCCGCAAGGGCGGCGCCCGCGAAAATCAGCAAGGCAGCGAGTGTTTTCATGGCAGGTAAGAATGTCGCCGGATTGGTAACGCCGGACCCGCTCAGCGTCGAGCCTACGTTGGTCAGGGCATCCGAGACGTAGCGAATCGGTGTTGAGGCGGGCCGTGCCGACGGGATAGGTGCTGTCGGCGCGGATCAATTGCCCCACGCTGTCGTAGGTGTTGGTGATGTAACTGGTGTTGGGCAGGGAGAGACGAGTGACCAGGGGCGAGGGGCTAGCGGCGAGATACTGATAGCTGAACGTGCCCACGGGCGAGACGACGCTCTGCAAGCGGCGGGCGGTGTCGTACCCAAACCCGTTGGTCCAGAACCCGGTGGGTTGTTGGAGGCTCAAGCCCACGCGCACGCCGGCGGCGTGGTAGGCGTTGGTCAAGAGGCTGCTGGCCCACGGCGCCTCCTCGCTCCACAGCAAGCCGCCAGGGCGATACCGGAACTTCGTGGTGCCCGCCGCATCCGTCATGTTGGTCAGACGATTGAACGCGTCGTAGCGAAAGGTCAAGTCGGTCGTGCCCGCCGGATAATCGACGTTGGTCAGGCTGCCCACCGC